>NZ_JAEQCI010000165.1:0-9602 GCF_020738565.1 Microcoleus sp. PH2017_12_PCY_D_A
TGTGCATCATTACAATGCTAATTTACAACTCTAAATGCCTACTTTTCTTTGACGTGAGTTTTATTCTCTCGATCCTTTCCTTCAGGGCACTACCCCGCGACGATCCCCAAGAAGACAATTTCATCCGGAATTCTCCCCAAAACCAAAGATATATGGTAAGAAGTTCCCGATGCCCCGTTGGAGGAATGCCACCTAAAGCTCACTTAGAATCTCACCTGACGGCAGAGGAACTCAAAATTCGCTACCGGCAGGCACAAAACACCACAGAGTCGCGCCGCTGGCACTTGCTACTCTTAGTTTCCCGAAATTGGACTATCAAACAAGCAGCCCAAGTCGTAGGGATTAACTACGACTACGCCAAAGAAATTGTCCAGCGCTACAACCGAGAAGGGCCTAACTCTGTGAGAAACCGCAGCGGAGACCGCCAGCCCCCTCCTGCCAAATCCTTGCTGAGTCCCGAACAGCAAGAAGAACTGCGACAAGCGCTGCAAGGCCCCGCCCCCGACGGCGGAGACTGGACAGGCCCCAAAGTAGCTCGCTGGATTGCTGAAAAGACTGGTAGCGCTCATGTCTGGCCCCAACGCGGCTGGGATTATCTCAAGCGGTTGGGTGTTGATTGGCGGCGGCGCCGCAGAAAGTAGATAGTTCGCAATAATATTTAAAGGGGTCGATCGCCATTGGGTGCGATCGCTCCCTTTATTTTTGAAGAAGTCATTAGTCATTAGTCATTAGTCATTAGTCATTAGTCATTAGTCATTAGTCATTGGTCATTGGTCATTAGTCATTAGTCATTAGCAGTATTCGTAGGGTGTGTCGCCATGAAAAATCCCTAAATTAAATGGACAATTTTGTGGCGACGCACCTTAGGTATGAGAATTAAATAACTTACAATCTTTATTATTCTTGTGGGATGGGCGGGAGAGCCCGTCTATAAAGGACGGGCTCTCCCGCCCATCCCACTTTCAAGAGTGTAAATTATTTAAGTCGCGATCCTTATATCATTTATCAAAAAGCTTGCTACAACAAAAATGTTGGGTTGGTTTCCTCATCCCTTGAAAAGAAGAGGTGCGTCGCTCGATCGATTGTCGCTCTTTCTAGAGGATTGTCTTTCTTCGACGCACCCTACGGCGACTAAAATGCCCAATCAAAAATCAAAAATCAAAAATCGTTTGACTCTTGTAACAATAGCTGCTTAGATTGAATTTGGTTGTGTTGAGGATGTGGAATATGCCAGGGTTCAGCCGTTTTTTGTCGATCGCAAACAAGATGGCGACAGTAGCAGCCAGCATCGGACTGGTTCAGGTGTTAACCATCGCCAGTTCATTTGCTCAATCATCTAACCCGCGTTCCCTAGACGAACTCTACAAAATTCGCGATCGGCTCGTCACCCAACTAGAACAACCCGCCTCACCCTCCCCAGAACCAACCCTGCTCTCCGGCTTAGTTCCCTTCGCCGGCAATCCTCAAGAAAAATTGGTACAGCAGTTGCAAGAGGTGGAAGTTCAAATATTAGTAGAACAGAGAGCTAACGACAACTTACAGCAAGCAGTCCGTTTGGCCGATCGAGCCGTAGACACTGGAAAGCAGCAAAATCAGTCGATCGAATCTTCGCAGCAAACTCAATTTTTGTGGCACCAGGCCCTCAACAACTTGCAGGAAGTTCCGCAAAATTCATTTTTAGCTCCCCTCACAGCCTCAAAAGCTCAAGAATACCGGGAAAATTTAACCGCAGCAACCTCTCAAGTGCAGCAAGCAAAATCAGATTTTTTGGCTGTGGTTGCCAGGGAAAGCGGTTTGTCTAGGCAAGCGTCGATCGGCATTTGCCACCTTTCTAGAGAGTGCGTCAACCTCCGGGGCGATGTGCCTCCTATCAGCCCGGCCAGCTTAATTAAAGTGCCGATCGCTGTCGCCCTGATGGAAAAACTCGACAAAGAAAAAATCAGTCTCAACCATGAAGTATTCGTCGATAGGGGCAATTTCACCGAAGACGCATCGACAAAGATTTTGTCCGATCGCAATTACCCGGTATACCTACTGTTAGAAGAAATGATCGATCGCAGCAGCAACATCGCCACCAATCAACTAATCGATTATTTGGGTTCCGATTACATCAATCAATTCTTAGAAAATCGCGGCTACCAAGTCACCCGCGTCAACTTCAAATTAATGGGGGAAAAAACTATGCCCGCCAACCCCGGTTCCGGGCCAAACCGCGTGACTGCTAACGAACTCACCGAAATGATGGTGCAAATTTACAACGGCGAAACACCGGGCGCTAAACTGTTAGTAGAAACTCTCAACCAGCAGTACGATCGCGCTTTGGGATTTGCAGCCTTGAAAGGAACTAAAGCTCAGTGGTTGGGCGAAAAAACCGGAGAGAATTCCCTGGTACTCGGCACAACTTTAGCGATGAACATTGACGGCGAAGCCTATGTGATGACTGTGATTGACAGCCGCACCAGCGGCGACCTACAAATCCGCCAGTCTATTGCTAAAATTGCCGATTATATTAGCAACAATCCCAGCTTTTAACCGCTGGAATATACACAGGACTTACGCACGGGTGGCCAGAAACCGGGTTTGATGGACGAAAATCCTTCGCTGCAGTCCACAGAAAGAGCAAAAAACCCGGTTTCTGCGATCGTGGTGCGTAAGCCCTCACACAATTTATAGCGGGACAACGCACCGCCCAAACAGTTAAACAATGTCGCATCAAAAACTCAACGTTTCCGTCAAAGGAAAAGGATTTCCGATTCTCTGCTTGCACGGCCATCCAGGTTCCGGCGATTGTATGTCCGTCTTCACAGAACACCTATCACAGCGGTTTCGGACGATCGCCCCAGACTTGCGCGGCTACGGCAACAGCCGCACCTCAAATTCCTTTGAAATGACCGACCACTTGCTTGATTTAGAGGCACTTTTAGACCGATTGGGAGTCGATCGCACTTTAGTCATCGGCTGGTCTTTAGGAGGCATTTTAGCCCTGGAACTAGCCATGAAATATCCAGGGCGAGTCACCGGTTTAATTCTCCTGGCATCCGCCGCCAAACCGCGCGGAAGTCACCCGCCCATTTCTTGGCAAGATAACCTTTACACCGGTTTAGCCGGAATTATCAACTGGGTGATACCAGGTTGGCAGTGGAATATTGATACTTTTGGCAGGCGATCGCTCTTTCGCTACTTGATCCAGCAGCATACAGCGACGCCTTACCGCTACTTAGCACGGGCGGGTACCCCCGCCTACCTCCAGACTTCCAGCGCGGCTGCAAAGGCGTTAAATACCGCTCTCAGGGCCGGATACGATCGACTGCTGCACCTCGGCGACATTCAATGTCCGTGCTTGGTGATGGCCGGAGAGGTCGATCGACACATCACCTCAGCATCCAGTTTAGAAACAGCCCGCCACCTCCACGATTGTCAGTGGCAGTGTTATCCCGATACAGCCCACTTGTTCCCCTGGGAAATTCCCGATCGGGTAGTCACAGATATCGATCGGTGGATTGAGAGTCACCCCCAAGCAGTTAGCAATTCCGAGTCTTGAGTTTTGAATTTTTCCGAATAAATTAATCATCCAACCGTCTAGAGTTTTGAAATTATATCGTTGGCGTTGGCATCCGAATTAAACAGTGCGATCGTCCCGAAGAGCGATAACCACTCGCGATCGGGGTTTAGCTTGCAGGGTATAATTCCGATCTTGCCGGATTTGAATTGACAACTCAAAACTCAAAACTCAAAATTACCAAAAAGAATTGGTTTAAAGCCGGAACCCCGATCGCTCTTGAGAAATTAAAATCAGACTATTCATTACTCCAATCCTCGGACTTTCAGGTAGAGGTCAACTGTCAACTGTCAACTGTTTGCTGTCAACTGTTTGCTGTCAACTGTCAACTGAACCTGCTGCTACTGGCCGCTCAAAACAGGCAACAACCCTCCCTCACCAAACTTTCCCAAATCATCTGCAACCGTCAAAGCAATAGGTTTGCAGCGCTGAATGGAAACACTAATACCTTCTGCACCTTCATTTTCTATGTCTTCTACATATCCTGCTTTTGCAGATTCCGCCTCTTGAGCCGTCAAGAAGGGGCCAAAATAGTAAATGCACCGCGGCGCTGAAGTTTTCACTTCAACCCACCAAGCCAATCCGAAAAAGTTGAGCAAGCTAATCAAGAGTTCTTTCATCTGCTTTTCTTCTAATGTATTTAACGGTGTTTTCAGGGTGCTGCGGGCAACGCCTGCGCTTTTGTTATTTACGCGGCTTTAATGCTACCTTTGAACCAATCCAAACCTATTTAAAACCAATATCTAAATAGATTGGTGTCGATTTCCTGTTGAAAAGTAGGGGGAAGGCCCCTTCTACTTTCGCCTGTCCGTAACGGCGGCCGATCTATTATTACTTGTTCAGAGTGTGCTACCGCTCAATATTTTGGCGGCCTTCGCATATTTTTGCATCACCGCAGTTGCTGACCAATTGGGAATAACCAAAGTGCTATCTCCTCAGAGTTATCTGTTTGTTATGCAGTTGCGCTCTAATTTGAGTGCATATTAGGTGTTTTCCCAGGTGACATTCTACTCGGGATTTTGCTAGTGAGGTCTAAGTAGCTACAGACACCGATAACCAGGCTTTAGCTACTTACATAAATTACTCTGTTGTGCTGTTTTTTTCAACCAATTTGACTATCAGTGGACGTGAAATTTTTTCGGCCCGCGCTGGCGGTAAATTTCGTATAAAGCCATTCCCGTTGCTACCGAGACATTCAGGCTAGGAGTCTTTCCCCTTAAAGGAATTGAAACTAATCCGTCACATCCGCGCTGTATCAAAAGGCTCAAACCGTCAGCTTCACCGCCCACAACTAAAACAGTCGGCCCGGAGAAGTTGATTGTCTCTAATGAGTCACCCACGCCTGCTGCTGCGCCGTAAATCCAGAATCCTGCCTCTTTCAATTCTTCCAGCGCCCGGTTAAGATTCACCACCCTCGCCACTGGCAGATTTTCCAATGCGCCTGCAGCCACTTTTCTGACTGCCGAGGTAATCCCAACCGCCCGCCGCTGCGGAATCACCATACCCTGAGCTCCCAATGCTTCTGCGGTGCGAACAATCGCCCCTAGATTGTGGGGGTCGTTGAGTCCTTCGGCTACCACAATTACCGGATCGGCGCAAGCAGCCTTAGCCTGTGCGATCAGTTCGCTCAAATCCAGGTATTCGTAAGCTGATACTTGGGCTGCTACGCCTTGGTGGTTTGCTTTGCGCGTGATGTAGTCGAGGCGCAAATCGTCAACTTCATCAATGATGCTGCCGTTGGCTTTGGCTTCGGTTAGCAAGCTGTGAAAGCGGGGATCGTAGCGCAGGTGCGGGACAACCCAAATTCGGTTCAGGACTTGGTTTGTTTCTAAGGCTGCTTGCACTGCATGGCGGCCGTAAATCATGTCATCTGTGTCTGCGTCTGGTTGCACGACGGTATTTGAGGCAGTGTCAACCGGGCGAGTGTCTCTGTCTTTGTCTCTGTCTCGGAAATGGTTGCCCCGGAATTCCGGCGGGCTGCTGTCTCTGTCTCTGTCTCTGCCTCTGTTTTTGTCTCTGTCCTTGTAAAAATTGCCCCGGGATTCCTGCGGGCTGCTGTCTCTGTTTCTGTCTCGGAAATTGTTGCGGGCTGGCTGCGGGCTGCCGTCTCTGTCTCTGTCTCTGTCTCGGAAATTGTTGCGGGCTGGCTGCGGGCTGCTATCTCTGTCTCTGTATCCGTCTCTGTCTCTGTCTCTGTCTCGGAAATTGTTGCGGGCTGGCTGCGGGCTGCTGTCTCTATCTCTGTATCCGTCTCTGTCTCTGTCTCTGTCTCGGAAATTGTTGCGGGCTGGCTGCGGGCTGCTGTCTCTATCTCTGTAAAAATTGCCCCGGGATTCCTGCGGGCTGCTGTTGTCTGCGTCTCTGTCTTTGAAATGTCTGCGTATGGACGGTTGGCTGTCGGAATCGGCATTCCGTTTGTAAATCGATCGCACGGGCATTTCTCGGGATTGGGGGGAAAAGGTCGATCGCTTCTGAGGGGCGTCTGTTGGGCGAGTGTCGGGACGGGGCTTGCGTTCAAACCGGGCTGAGGACGGTTGTGAGTCTTGACGGCGGCCTTCGCGATTGAATGGCTTGCTGTCGGAATTCGATCGCGAGGAGTTTGGTCTAGTAAATTTTCTCATTTGTTTGTTGTGGTCAACACGATTTTAGATTTTAGATTTGGGATTTTAGATTTGGGATTTGGGATTGATAAAGCAATCTTAGGGCTTTGAGATTTTAGATGTTAGATTGAGGGAGCAAGGATTTTACCGCTGCTAAACTTGCTTTCTGATGGACATATCGATTTTGTTTGCCTTCGCGAGCTTTTTGCTGTTTTAGGCTAACCGTGCCAGAATTATCAATTAATTCCTCGCCCTTCCCAAATTTCAACGGCTAAATACTTTCAGTCTCAAGTTCTAAAAATCCCAAAATTTCGGTCAATCTTTCGGGGTCTGTCAGGTACAAATATCCGACCAACGTTTCTAAGCTGGTGGCTTGTTGGTATATTTCTGGATCTGCTCGCTTAGAACGGCCCGATACGGCATTGCGGCCGCGCTTGACAATTGCTAATTCTGTACTGTTCAAGTAAGGAGAGATCGATCGCAAGTGACGCGCTTGAGTTTCTGCTCGTACTTGCCCCACCACCAATTCGTGATAAGCTTGCAATCTTCGGGGCGGCATTAAATACGAACTCCGAATGTAGAGTTCGTAAACTGCATCCCCCAAATATGCCCATGCTGCGGGCGAAATCCTTTCTATTTCTGCTGGTGTCGCCCTCGCAGGATGCTGTCGATTTAAACTGATATCACTCAGACTCAGTTTGAGTCCGTCATCGGCTAGAGGCGACATACTTTTTTAAATAAAACTTCGGCACAGCTTGGCTTTTCTACACTTACTTATTTCGTCTTTCGTTTCTTCAGCTATTATAGCGACTGCACGGGTTTGTCAAGGCGATCGCTTAGACCTGCTGCTTCCCTAATTCTTATAGCATTTTTCCGCCTATTTGCCACACATATTTTAATCTCCTCCACAGGATCTCAAAGCATGGGAGGAAATAGCGGGCCTCTCGCGGCGCAGCTTTTGGGAAAATCGATATTTTTTACCAGCACAATCATAAAAATTTGCTATCCAGCGTCGATCACCGGATAGCTAATTCAATCCACTGTGGCGTCAAGCATCCTTGACGTTTTTTACCGCCTCATCAACCGAAGGCTGCAAAGACAAAAATTTCTCTAAGCGAACCAGTTTAACAGTCTGAGTTACGCGGGGATTTGAGACAATTTGCAATGTCCCTTCCAAGGTTTGGGCTTTCTTGACCAGTTGCACAAGTGCGCCCAAGCCTGAACTATCCACAAAATCTATCTGAGACAAGTCCAAAATTACGTGTTTTGGGCCCTCGTCAATACATTTGCTTAGTACCTTCCGAAAAGTGGCCTCAGAAAAAGCGTCCAGCAGGCCGGTCAAGCGAAATAACTGATGGTTATCCTTGACTTCGCGAGTGCCTCTGAGGCTAACGGTCAGGGTCAATGACTCAGGAATGACACCCTCCTAGCTAGATATGGCTTAAAGTCGAGGCTTCATTATAGGAGTTTTTTGGTATTTTGTCTACAGTTTTTTGGTCATCAGTCATCAGTCATCAGTCATTAGTCGTTAGTCATTAGTCAGAAGCCATTTACACAAACAGCCTCTGATAGACGAGCAATGGCAAAAATAGCTATGACGGGCCAGGAGGCTCAATCCCACAAAAATGATTTTTTCTGGTGGGGAGTAGGGGTTAGCCGTCCCGCCTGCTGGAAAATTTGATTAAAAGGACTGAGACAATTCAAGTCTGATGACTGATGACGTTGGACGTTCGCTCGGGTGGGACAGCACTCCTAACTAATGACTAATGACTAATGACTAATGACTAATGACTAATGACTAATGACTAATGACTGTTGACTGTTGACTATTGACCAATGACTAAGCTGCTGCTTTCTGATTGTCTCGCATTGACTGGACGAATCGATCGAACAAATAGTCAGCGTCGTGGGGGCCCGGACTGGCTTCTGGGTGGTACTGGACTGAGAACAGCGGCAAGGTTTTGTGCTTCAATCCGGCTACGGTGCGATCGTTCAAATTGAGGTGAGTAATTTCTACTTCCGGGACTAGAGAGTCAGGGTCGATCGCAAAACCGTGATTTTGGCTAGTAATTTCTACCTGCTGAGTTAAACCCGCCGGATGATTCAATCCCCGGTGGCCGAACTTCAGTTTAAAAGTTTCCGCACCCAAGGAAAGGCCCAGAATCTGGTGTCCCATACAAATGCCGAACACAGGTTTGTCGGACTTCAACAAAGCTTTTGCAGTCGCGATCCCTTCCGTTACCGCCGAAGGATCTCCAGGCCCGTTGGACAGAAAAATGCCATCCGGGTTGTATTTGAGAATCGCCTCGGCTGACGTGTCGGCGGGTACAACAATTACCCGACAGCCGTAACTCGCCAAACGCCGCAGGATGTTGCGCTTGACCCCAAAGTCTAGGGCTACCACCGTCCACATTTCGCCGTTATCCGGCTTGACTGTGGGACTGAACTCCCACACGGCATCTGTGGCTTCAGACCACTCGTAAACCTCGCGGGTGGTCACTTCCCGCACCAGATTCAGCCCGGCCATGCTGGGGGCGTTTTGGACTTGCTCTAAAAGCTCCGCCTGGTCGAGAATCGTCGTCGAAATGCCGCCGTTAATCGCTCCCACGGTGCGAATTTTGCGAGTCAGGGCGCGGGTGTCGATGCCGTAAATACCCGGGATGTCGTACTGTTTTAGGTAGTCTTGGAGGGATTTTGAACAGCGCCAGTTGCTGGGTCGGCTGCAGACGTTGCGGGCGATCGCGCCTTTAATTTGCGGCCGCGAAGATTCTTCATCTTCGAGATTTACCCCGGTATTGCCCAATTCTGGATAAGTAAAAGTGACAATTTGACCGCAATAGCTCGGATCGGTCAAAACTTCTTGATAGCCAGTCATTCCCGTATTGAAAACTACTTCGCCGACGACGGTGGCGTCAGCGCCAAAAGACCAGCCGCGGTAAGCAGTACCGTCAGCTAGGACTAGGAGGGCGGGTTGTGCAGTTGAAAGTGACATGGCATCCTTAAATTACAGTCTGTTTGGTTTAATTCTTACCACTGCCTGGGATTTGATGCTAGCCGGCAATATACAGATATTATTTTAATTTGTGCAACAGCAACAGGTAATCCACAAACAGCAGAAGAGAGCAAATTCTGGATATCCACCTGCCTCAGCAATTTATCGGACAGCAGCTCAGTCCAGGCGAGTGAAAAGTCTAAATCTCTACCAAAATTAGGGGGTTAGAGCCTCGTGCTTCTAGGATGACTTTATTCTAAAAATCCTCTTGCCATTTTGTAGAAATCTGGTAAAATCAAACAAGGAGGTGATGCAAGTGTTCAATCTGACTTATGAATTCAAATTGAAACCCACAAAAACACAAGTAGCAATATTTGAGGATTGGTTGGAACAATGTCGCAAGGTATATAATTATGCCCTGCAAGAACGTAAAGATTGGTATAATTCGCGA
>NZ_JAEQCI010000025.1:0-73046 GCF_020738565.1 Microcoleus sp. PH2017_12_PCY_D_A
GTAAGGCTAACACTGCATAATTTCAGCCCAAAAGCGTTTGGCTTCCAAGTTTTCACAACTGATAAAAAAATCCGACCCACATCTGCGGAATGTGGGTTTAATCGGAGAGAGGGACTTCTAGACGCAGAAAATATTGACAGTGAGGGCAGTATACACCGACATGATTTTCTGCGTAAATCCTGACTTTATTTCAGTTCAACGTTGACAGTAGCAGACATCCCCGGTGCAATTCGCGATTCATAGCCTTTAATGCTTTCGGCATCAAACACAACTTTCACCGGAATCCGCTGCACTACTTTGGTGAAGTTTCCCGTGGCATTGTCGGGAGGCAATAAGGAGAATTGAGCGCCAGAAGCGGGAGAAAAACTATCGAGACGACCTTCAAATTTGCGGCTACCAAAAGCATCTAATTTGATTTCTACTTTTTGGCCTGGTTTCATGTTTGCTAATTGCGTTTCTTTGAAGTTAGCAATTACCCATAAATCGTTACTGACGATCGCCATTAACGGAGTTCCCGACTGCACCCGCTGCCCCACTTCAACCGATTTGCGCCCGATTTGTCCGGCGGCGGGTGCGGTGATATTCGTGTAGGAAAGTTGCAGTTGAGCGTCTTTCACCGCAGCTTCCGATTGGGCGATCGCAGCCGATCGCAGCATCATACTGCGATCGGCTAACCTTAGTTTGTTCGCCCGTAGCTTGCGCCTGTTGCAATCCGCCCTTCGATGCAGCAAGTTTGGCTTCAGCGGTGCTGATACCTTCAGAGGCTACAGCGACTTTAGCTTGGGCGCTGGCGACGGCGACTTGAGCTTGCGCGACTTGAGCTTGGGCTTGTTTTACTCCTTCTCTTGCTTGGGCTACTGCTGCGATCGCTGCGGTTACGCCTTCCTGGGCTTGGGCTAACCGCGCTCTAGCTTGGGCAATTCCTTGTTGGGCTGCGGTGGTTTGGCCAACAGCTACTTCGTAGGCGGCTCTCGCTGCGTCTAATTGCTGGCCGGCGATCGCACCTTCTTGCTGCAAACTTTCGTACCGTTTATAATCTGCTTGCGTTTTCACGAGATTAGCTTGCGCTTGCACTAACTGAGCTTGCGCTGCGGCAATTCCGGCTTCGGCTTCCGTCACTTTAGCTTGGGCTTGGGGAATTCCGGCTTCAGCTTGGGCGACTTTGGCTTGCGCTGCGGGTACGCCGGCTTCAGCTTGAGCGACAGCAGCTTCGGCTGCGGGTACGCCTTGTTGGGCTTCCCTAATTGCTGCTTGGGCGGTGGAAATGCCAGCGTTGGCGGTGCCGATATCTCCTTGGGCTTGGGCTGTTTTACCTTGGCTGGTTTGAGAGGCTAGGGAAATATTCGCTTGGGCTGCTTCGGCTTGGCGGCGGGCGTTTTCTAAGGCTGCTTGGGATTGTTGCAGTTTAACTTGGTAGTCGCGGGGGTCGAGTTTGATCAGCAGTTGGCCCGGTTTTACTTGTTGGTTATCTTCTACTAAGACTTCGCCGACAGTACCGTTGATGCGGCTGCTGACTTGGTGGATGTGTCCGGCTACTGTGGCGTTTTCGGTTTCTTGGTGGATGGAGGCGTATTGCCAATAATTGTAGCCAAAGCTGCCCGCGGCGATCGCCCCGATGCCCAGCGCTGCTAAAATTATCGCTTTCGGGGCTTTTTTCTTCGGCGTTTCCGGCGCCGGCAGGGGTGCTTGGATTTCTGTTTCTGGGCTGGTTTTTAGTTCTGCGGGGGCGCTGATTTCTGTCTCTGGCGCGGGGATGACTGGTAGGCTTTTTGCTATGGTGTCGTCGATCGGCTTTTCTAAGAGGGCTACTGCTTTGCCTTTGCCGTTACCGTTGAATTCTTCTGGGTTGATTTCGTTTGTGCCTTTCATGGTATTTGACTCCTGATACTTTAGTAAGATGTCGTTTGGTTAGGGTACGTAGTTTTTATTTAGTAAGACTGCTTGTTTTAAGAGTGCGTAGTATTTTTGAGTTGTTTTTAATGTAGTTGAGGTAGATGCTGCTGCGCTTCAGTCGAAAGAGCTATTTGTTGGCGGTTTAGGAAAGATTGACGATCGCCCGATCGATCAATTGGGAGAAGAGTTCTCGATCGGCTTTGGAAATGCCAGTCATTGACTTCTCTCGGATCTCCGCCACCAGCGGTGGCAGCACGTCTTGCAGTTCCCTGCCTGCATCCGTTAGCCAAATTCGCCAAATCCGCCGATCGCGCGTGTCTCTCTCGCGGCGGACTAAGCCTCTTTCTTCCATGCGATCGAGCACGCCTGTGAGTGTACCGCCTACCTGTTGCAGTTTGTCGCCAATGCTGGAAGTTGGCAAGCCGTCTTCTTGCCACAAGCAGCACAGTACCAACCAGTGAAATGGTGTCAGCCCAAATGGTTCGAGTATCTCTTGCAACCTGCGAGTCCCTAGCTGCCCTAGCAGTTTGATGCGGTAGCCCAGGCTGTGGGGGGCGAGAACGTCGTGCCACCTAGCTAGATATTTGCGATCGACTGTGGATGTAGTAACCATCGGTTTATTACTTAGCGTTCGTATTATTAGTGTAAGATGTTATTTGGGAGCTGTCAAGGGCGGAAGTAGGGTTTTTTGGTTAGGGCAAATGCTACGCTCAAACCGAGAATCCGCCGGGGGTTTAAACCCCCGGCTCAAAGCACAAGTCGGTTGAAACCGACTGAAAAACTCACGCTGAATTCACTTTTTTACTCCACTTTTAGTGGACTTTAGCTATGAGTCAGGGGTTTCAACCCCTGGCGGACTCAAGGGCGGAAGTAGGGTTTTTTGGTTAGGGCAAATGCTACCCTAAAACCGAGAATCCGCCCGGGGTTTAAACCCCGGGCTAATAGCTCAAGTCGGTTGAAACCGACTCAAAGACTCAAGCTGAATTCACTTTTTTAGTCCACTTTTAGTGGACTTTAGCTGTGAGTCAGGGGTTTCAACCCCTGGCGGACTCGCGGACTCGCGGACTGGCGGACTCGGGGGCGCACTCCCAGACTGTGGCGCTGCGGAGGATGTGTAGCTTTCAATACTATTATCGATCGCACCCTCAACCCCCCAGCGTGCCGGATGTCCTTCTGGGGAAGTGTGTTTACAATTCTTAATTGTTCTTAAACTAGAAAGAGTAAATCTAGTTTGCGATCGGAAATTTATGTTGCTTCCAGCGGACAAACGCACCAAGTTAGACGATACCGACGACAATTTGTTCTATGCCTATCCCCGGTTTGTGACGCACGTAGACGAGGGATTCATTCAGCAACTAACCGATTTGTATCGGCAACGGCTGAAACCGAATACTCGGATTTTCGATATGATGAGCAGTTGGGTGTCTCACTTGCCCGAGGAAATGGAATTTGCCCATGTCGAAGGACACGGCATGAATGAAGAAGAGTTGGCAAAAAATTCCAGACTGAACCATTATTTCGTGCAGAATTTGAACGCAAATCCTAAACTGCCGCTGCCGGATGCAGAGTTTGACGCCGTTGTCAACTGCGTTTCGGTGCAGTATTTGCAAAACCCGGATGCAATTTTTGCCGAGATTCACCGGATTTTGAAGCCCGGTGGCGTAGCAATTATGAGCTTTTCCAACCGGATGTTTTATCAGAAAGCAATTGCGGCTTGGCGGGAAGGTTCGGAGGGCGATCGGGTAAAATTAGTCCAGGGTTACTTTGATTCTGTTAAAGGAGCCAACATACCCGGATTTAGCAAGCCGGAAGTAATTGCTAAACAGTCTAGCTTGCCGAGTTTTATGCAAAGGCTGGGAATGGGAGGCGGCGATCCGTTTTATGCGGTAGTTGCTTACCGCCAAAGTTAGAATTTTTAAGGTTTGTAGTGAGGACTTTAGTCCGCTGATTTTTTTGAGGACTAAAGTCCTCACTACAAACTGAGACCGAGTTACAATCTTTAGGTGAGAATATATAGAACAGTTGCTCCTAAAATATGGAAAACCAACTTTTGCAGCCCATCACAGTCTATCCAAATATCTCTCACTAAAAACCCTGTATTCGCGGCCTCAGATATCCAGTAGAGTTGATTCTTGAATTACTTAGCTCAGCTATGAATGCTAAAGAAATTATAGATTGATTATGACGATTTAGAACATGAAGATATTTATGCTGCTATAGTGTTTGTAGTGAGGACTTTAGTCCTCATAAATATTTTATGACTAAAGTCCTCACTACAAACCTTTGTACAGTAATGATCGAGTAGGTAAAACCTTCAGATGAAGCCATATCAGCAAATAGCGATCGACGAATGCGGCGAGCCTTTAGTGCAAATTCCACCCGAACATTTTGCTTTTGAAATACCGCACCCTTATCAAAAGCTGGGTGCTCCCTATCACAACAGCAAAGCAGATTCGCCTTACTATTTGCGGCAAGGAGTTGTAGATAGTTTAGTCGCAGCTAAAACGCACCTACAGCAAAATCATCCTAATTGCAAAATCCTGATATTTGATGCTTACCGGCCCGTGGAAGTGCAGCAATTTATGGTGGATTATACTTTTAATCAAATTGCCGTAGCTCAAGGCTGCGAATTTCCGGTTTGCGAAGACAAACGCCAAGTAATTATAGAACACGTATATCAATTTTGGGCTGTTCCGAGCATCGATCGCGCGACGCCTCCCCCTCACAGTACAGGTGCAGCTTTAGATATAACTTTAGTGGATGAAAATCATCTGCCAATTGATATGGGTTCTGCGATTGATGAAATATCAGAACGTTCTTATCCCGATTATTTTGGTAATAGCAAGGAGCCGCACCAACAAGAATATCATCGGCGCAGGCAAATATTAAAAGATGCGATGAGATCGGCTGGTTTTCAGCAGCATCCTAACGAGTGGTGGCATTTTTGTCTGGGCGATCAAATGTGGGCGTGGTTGACAAATCAAAACAATAGTGGTAGTCAAGCGATCGCCCGATACGGCCGCTATTAAAAGGGTGCGTAATTAAATCGGGACTGGCGCACTCCTGGGAACAAGAGAAACCGGGTTTCTTGACAAAAAACCTCAGCTTTTAGGCGCTGACTGCGACAAGAAACCCGGTTTCTGACCCTCTGTGCGCCCAGGAGTATAAAAGCTCGATCGACATAAATCATTTCTATCAGCATACAGGTCGGCTATTGCCAGCGGGGTAATGGTGGTTTAAAATCAACGAGAGCGAACAAGTGCAGGCAAATCGAGCCAGCACCGCAAACCCTAAAGGATAACTTAGAGTTCACCCAATGAAAGCACTCATCCTCTCTGGCGGCAAAGGAACACGCTTGCGTCCCCTCACCTATACGGGTGCTAAGCAGTTGGTTCCTGTGGCAAATAAGCCGATACTGTGGTACGGAATTGAAGGCATTGTGGCGGCTGGGATTACGGATATCGGGATTATTATTAGTCCCGAAACCGGTGAAGAGGTGAAGGCGAAAACAGGAGATGGCTCTCGCTTCGGTGCAAAAATTACTTATATCTTACAATCAGAGCCGGCGGGACTCGCTCACGCGGTGAAAATTGCTAGACCATTTTTGGGCGATTCTCCATTTATTATGTATTTAGGAGATAACTTAATTCAGAGTCAGCTAGATCCGTTTTTAGAGAGTTTTAATAAGCAAAAACTAGACGCTCTAATTTTGCTGCGTCCAGTTCCCAATCCCACTGCTTTTGGTGTTGCAAAAGTTGATGAAAACGGGCGAGTTTTGCAGTTAGTAGAAAAACCCAAGGTTCCGCCGTCGAATTTAGCACTGGTGGGGATTTACTTTTTTGCTCCTACTATTCACGAGGCGATCGATCAAATTCAACCCTCGGCCCGCGGCGAACTCGAAATTACCGATGCCATCCAACAGCTCATCAATCAGCAAAAACACGTAGAAGCCTGCAATTTAGAGGGTTGGTGGCTGGATACGGGGAAAAAAGACGATTTGCTGAGTGCCAACCAAATCATTTTAGATAGCTGTATCGTAGCTTCAACTGAATTAAAAGTAGACGCCAAAAGTCAAATTATCGGGCGAGTGCAAGTAGGTGAAGGCAGTGAAATTATTAATTCTACAGTGCGCGGGCCTGTGGTAATTGGGGAAAATTGCCGCATTGAAAATTGCTTTATCGGGCCTTACAGCAGTATTGCCGATCGCGTGACGATGATTGATGCTGATATCGAACACAGTGTAATATTGCAAGCGGCGAAAATTGTTGGCATTCACCAGCGAATTGTTGACAGCGTGATCGGGCAGCGAGCTCAACTCACAAATGCGCCGCCGCGTCCAAAAGCTCTGCGGTTTATGATTGGTGATGACAGTCAAATTGAGCTAGTATAACTTGGGATTTGCACCATTCTCGTAGGATAAATTCACGGAATGGTGCGCAGTGCGCACCCTACATTTACGGGATTGTGCGGAGTGCGCACCCTACATTTAAAGGAGTCAGAGATTGGAGTACGAAGAAATACCAACTCAACAAATTATAGATAAATTGCGGCAAACTTTGGAGCCGCGAATTGGTATTGCTGAGCCGCTGTTGTCGGCAAGAGCAAATAGTACGATCGCCCAAAATGAAGATGACGAAGACATTGCCCTTCTGAAAGCGGGCTTTGACATTTATAACATTCCAATTACATCTTACCAAAGGCGGCTCGGTTCCGCAGTCATTGCAGCCAGAAAAATCGTCCGAAAATTGCTCAAGCCCGTACTAGACAGACAAGTAATTTACAATTTCGCGAATACCCGCGTCGTGCAAACCTTGAGCACGCAGTTGCAAAAATTGCAAGAAAGTCAACAAACTCTAGAGAAAAAAATTACATCGGAATTCAGCAGCGGATTTCCAGAAGTGACGGCGCAGCTTGAGACTCAACAGCGGGCGATCGCAAATTTTCAGTCTGAAATAGACCAAATTAAAGCTGTACAGCAGCAACATACTGCTATTTTAGAGAAGATTAGCGCTCAATTGGGCGATCGGACAACCATAAAGCATCAAAGATGACCCAAAATAATTTGCTCAAAAGCCCCCAATTTATTCGCAAGAGCACTGTTTAAATAAAAAAATCCAAAACTTTTCAATTTTTAAATCTGTCAATCCCTAAATCTGTCAATCCATCAATCCATCAATCTGTCAATCCCTAAATCCATCAATCCATCAATCTGTCAATCCCTAAGCCTGTCAATCCATCAATCCATCAATCCATCAATCTAAAATCTAAAATCTAAAATCTAAAATCGAATGACTTTCCTGCCAATATGTTCGTTTATTATAGTCAACTATAACGGTCTGCGCCACACCAAAGATTGCTTAAAATCTCTACAAAAACTTGCGTATCCAGAAGAGCAACTAGATTTAATTGTAATTGACAATTGCTCTCAAGACGATTCCGTTAATGCACTGCGCGAACTGTTTCCAAAAGTTCGGATATTTGTTAATTCCGCCAACAACTTTGCAAAAGCCCTCAACCTCGGCATCAGCGAAGCAAAAGGGGAATATATCGCGTTTCTAAATAACGATGCAACCCTTGAGAGTCACTGGCTGGAAATATTAGTTAAACGGCTAGAAACTGACAAAAAAGTCGGTGCAGCTAGCGGGAAATTGCTGTTTAAAGACGGGCGAATTAACAGCGCCGGAATTCAGCAATTACCTAATTTTTATTGGCGAGATGTCGGCTTTGGCGAGAAAGATTCGGGACAGTACAATACAGAAAGAGAAGTAGAAGGGCTTTGTTGGGCGGCGGTGCTTTTTCGCAGGGAATGTTTGGAAGATGTCGGGCCGATTGATGAAGATTTTGTGATGTATTTTGAAGATGTAGAATTTTCCAAACGCTGCCAAAAACGCGGTTGGAAAATGCTTTATATTCCAGCAGCTATCGCCCATCACGAGTATCGCGGTTCGAGTAAAGGTAGCAAACTCACCGAGTATTTCTGCAATCGCAATCGATTTTTGTATTTGGCAAAACACGAACCTTTGCAATTAGTAAAAGCGATTCACACTTCGGATTTTTTTACTAACAAACATTACGATTTGCTGTTCGAGAGTTTGTTTGTGGCGATCAAAAAACTGCTGGATTATCAGAAGCCGGAAATCGTCGCCGCTGTACTGCCGCAGTTGTCGGAAAAGTTGGCGGTGATTTACACTAGAATGAAGGTCGATCGCATTTTACCTCGATTGGAGGTAGTTAGGGGCGATCGCAAAATGTCGATCGCAATTTACGATCACGGACTGCATTTTATCGGCGGCGGGCAAAAATACGTCGCTACCATCGCCTCGCTGCTGCAAAATGAATTTGACATTACTTTTATCGCCAACAAACCCGTTGCTGTTTCCGATTTAGAGTCGTGGTACGGGTTCAACCTTTCAGGATGCAAAATCAAGATTATTCCGTTGCAATTTTACGAAAAACGTGGAATGCAGTGCATCGATTCCATCATCATCGCCGAGGATATGGAAAATCCCTTCGATGAAATTGCCAGAGAAAGCAAAAATTACGATATTTTTGTCAACGCGAACCAACTGGAAAAAGTAAAACCGCTGTCGCCGATATCAGTATTTTTCTGCCACTTTCCGAATACCTTTCGCAACCGTCATTTTGCTGTCGATGACTACACTTTCATTATCGCCAACAGTCAATTTACTGTCAAGTGGCTGGAGAAACGTTGGAACTTGCAGCCAACTTTTATGCTGTATCCGCCCGTGGAAATGGCAACAGCTAAAGTGCCGAAGGAAAAGATAATTTTAGCTGTGGGACAGTTTGAAGCTGGGGGAACAAAAAAGCAAATAGAATTAATCGAAGCTTTCCGCAGTTTGCTAGCAAATTATCCCGAAGATATTCAAGGATGGCGGCTGATTTTAGCGGGTAGCAGCGTTCCGAAAAATCCTTATTTAAAGACGGTTCAGAATTTGTTGAAGCAGGATTCAAGGGCGATCGAACTTAAAGTCAATGCTGACTTGGATGAGGTAAAATCGCTTTATGCTAAATCGAGCATATTTTGGCACGGCTGCGGTTTGGGTGAAGTCAATCCTCAAAGGTTTGAGCATTTCGGGATGGCGACGGTGGAAGCAATGCAAAACTGTTGTGCTCCGATCGCCTTTTGTGGCGGCGGACAACCCGAAATTGTCGAACACGGGCGATCGGGCTTTTTGTTCAATACGGTTGAGGAATTGTGTCGGTATTCACATCAACTAATTGTCAATCCCGATTTGCTGGCTCAACTGCAAGCTGGCGCACAGCAACGCAGTCAGAACTTTAGACTCGCACCTTTTGAACACAAAGTCAAGAGTTTTTTTGAGATTATTCACCAGGAATATGCTACAATTCGGCTGCCAAATCCAGGCGAGATTGCTCAAATGCTCGATGTCAATCGCGATCAATAAATTGCGTAGGGGCGGGTTTTACAAACAATATTTGATGATTACAAACAGTTTATATAAACCCGCCCGCACACAACTAATAACTTACGTCAACCTTGACTTTTATCCAAGCATAAAAATGTACATTTTGATTGTTGGTTGGGTGGGGGCGGGTTTAGGAGATAATTGGTTTGAGACGTAGATTGTTGGTGAACCCGCCCCTACAATTGGGATAAATTCTGTTGCATAAAATTATGTCCAATAAACTGTTAATAAATTTATCCTTTCTAACTCCCGAACCCACGGGAATCGGGACTTATGCAGCTAATCTTTTCCCGCAACTTGAAAAGCTAGAACCTACATTACTTACATCCCAGAAAATTGACAATTATAGTTGCTATCAAATTCCCGACAACATAACACCGGACAGAGGCCCGAAAGGGCAAATTAACAGACTGCTGTGGACTCAATTTGACTTGCCTAAAATTTACAAAAAATTGCAGTCAAACCTGATATTTTCCCCGATTCCCGAAGCACCTTTGTATTCTGGATGTCGGTACATAGTTACAGTTCACGATTTAATTCCTTTGCGGTTTCCGAAAAAGTTCTCTCGCTTGACAGCTTATTTCCGCTACTACATACCGCAGGTTTTGCGCCAAGCCGAACACATTATTTGCGATTCTGAATCAACAGCCAGGGATGTTGCTAAATTTTACAAAATTCCGCATCATAAAATGACCGCAATTCTCCTAGCTTGCGATAATATTAATTTTAGATATCTGGACTTGCCAGCTAAAAATTATTTTCTTTATACCGGCAGACACGATCCTTACAAAAACTTGGAAAGATTAATTGTGGCATTTGCGAGTTTACCCGATCGCACAAACTACGAATTGTGGCTGGCGGGGCCTCCCAACGCCTACACGCCGCAGTTAATAGCACAAGTGGAACATTTGGGTTTACAATCTTCAATTAAGTTTCTCGGTTACGTGTCCTATTCGCAATTGCCCGTACTGATGAATCAGGCGATCGCCCTAGTATTTCCCACACTCTGGGAAGGCTTTGGCTTGCCGATTTTAGAAGCAATGGCCTGCGGTACACCAGTCATCACTTCCAACCTGTCATCGATGCCAGAAGTAGCCGGAGATGCGGCATTATTAGTCAATCCCTACAGCGTCCCAGAAATAGCCGCAGCCATGCAAACAGTAGCCACAGATTCAAAAGTGCGATCGAACTTAAAAAAATCTAGCTTAGCGCGATCGGCCGAATTTAGCTGGCACAAAACCGGAACAGCAACCGCCAATATCATACAACAATATCTTTAAAAAAGATTACTTGTAAGTTAAGGTTTGTAGTAAGGACTTTAGTCCTCAGTCTTTTTGAGAGAGAGGACTGAAGTCCTCACTACAAACGGTAAGTTAAGGTTTGTAGTAAGGACTTTAGTCCTCAGTCTTTTTGAGAGAGAGGACTGAAGTCCTCACTACAAACCTAGATGATAATTATTTAAAATTGAAAATTCTCGTATTATCCCATGCCAAATGCCAAACTATCCATCTAATTTACTAATTAATCTCTCCTTCCTAATTTCCGAACCAACCGGATTAGCCATCTACGCCAAAAACCTATTTCCCCACCTAAAAACCCTCAATCCAACCTTACTCACCGCCCAAAAATTCCCCAACAGCAACTGCTACCAAATCCCAGCCAACCTCACACCAGAACAAGGAATCAAAGGACACATCAACCGATTGCTGTGGACACAAACCCAAATCCCCAAAATTTACAAACAGCTAAAATCCAACCTGTTATTTTCGCCAATTCCAGAAGCTCCTCTATTTGCAGGTTGTCGGTATATAATTACAGTACACGACTTAATTGCGCTGCGATTTCCCCGCCGCTTCGATCCTTTAGCAGTTTATCACCGCTATTACATTCCCCAAGTATTAAGGCAGGCTGAACATATAATCTGCGATTCCGAATCAACGGCAAATGATATTATTAACTATTGCAATATTCCAAGTTCTTTAATTACGCGAATCTTTCCCGGCTACGATGCCAGTTTTTTTAAATTTTTAGACTTACCAACTAGCAATTATTTCCTGTATATGGGCCGCCACAATCCCCATAAAAACGTCCAGCGAGTTGTCGCAGCTTTTGCGGCTTTACCCAATAATTCCGAGTACGAATTGTGGATAACAGGTTCGGAAGATAAGCGCTATACGCCGCTGCTGAAGGCGCAGGTTCAAGAATTGGGATTGTCCGATCGCGTAAAATTCCTCAATTACCTCCCCGCGGCTGATTTGCCGAAAGTCATCAACCGGGCGATCGCCCTTGTATTCCCCAGTCTTTGGGAAGGATTCGGCCTCCCGGTACTCGAAGCAATGGCCTGTGGCACTCCTGTCATCACCTCTAACCTCTCTTCGATGCCGGAAGTAGGGGGGGAGGCAGCATCGTTAGTCAATCCGTACAGCGTCCAGGAAATAGCCTCTGCTATGCACGAGCTGGCAACAGATACCAAAGCTCGATCGCACTTGCGGGAGCTCGGTTTGGCCCGATCGAAACAGTTTAGCTGGGAAAAGACAGGCGTGGAAACTGCTGCTATTCTCGATCGATACAAATGAAGGAAGAAGGAAGAAGGAAGAAGGAAGACGGAAGAAGGAAGAAGGAAGAAGGAAGAAGAAAGAAGGAAGAAGAAAGAAGAAAGAAGGAAGAAGAAAGAAGGAAGACGGAAGACGGAAGAGGGAAGACGGAAGAAGAAAGAAGAAAGATTTTTCCAATCTCCCCCTCTCCCCCTCTCCCAATCTCCCCCTCTCCCCCTCTCCCCCTCTCCCCCTCTCCTCCATCTCCTCCCTCCGCTTCATCGAGGCACTATAGGCCCTTTTACTTGTTGATACCCAACTGATCGCCGCGCTTGTACTGCTGGTAAGCAGCAAAAAACAGGCCCGACAGAGTAACAAAGATTAAACCCAGAACAATACCTGAAAGCAGCGGTTCTACCATGAGATCTCCTTAACGTTAAGATTTAACAATCTATTTCTAATATTACCAGCACTTAGACAGATGAATTTTCGCATTCCTGGGACTTCTGGGGGTCTGAGATCTTGATATCCCCGCTGGGAACGATTAAGCTATGTGATGAGAAATAAATTTTCTTGTAGATACTATTTTTAAATTGCACTCCTTTGAATCACCAAATTGCCACGAATGAACTTAAAAACCCGATCGAGCGACTGGTCATATTTGCGATCGCCCTGTTGCTTGCCATCATGTTGGCGACTATGACAATTCGTCAATTTCAAGTCGCAGATCCCTACGTTAAAAGCGTGCTGTCCCTTACGGGCGACCAATTTCAGGGTTCCGCCATCTTTCACATGAACTGTGCGGGGTGTCACATATCCGTCGGAGACACTCAAGTCGGGCCCAACTTGCACCGAGTTTCCGATCGCAAATCCGAATTCGAGCTGATCCGCCAAGTCACCAGCGGGCGAACCCCACCAATGCCACAGTTTCAGCCGAGCCCGCAAGAAATGGCCGACTTGCTGAAATATCTCCAACAAATGTGAAGTACCCACCGTCAAGCGGATTACCGCTATGACGGGGGCTTCCTGTTTCAACCGCCACCGCCTCGACACAAGCAAGCTTATGTTTCGGTCTTACGCAGCGTAAGCGAGGTTTGACAAGCCGTCTTGCCCTGACTCTCACATCGCTTGCACGATGTCCAGGCAGCCGCCCTCCTTCCGAAGGCAGAAATGTTTTTAGTCGGAAACCCACATGGCGTTTGATATATCAAGTGGCGGATTTCTTTTAGTGGATAGTGCGAAGCGTACTTACGCTTGCTCGATTGCAACGGTCTTTTAGACGCTCCACAAGGCGATCGACCTCCAAACCGATTGTACCAATTCTCGAAATGTTTGTACTAAGGAATTATCTATTTGTTCGTCGGGTACGACTCACACGCCTTTCATCCCCCACTAACCGAGTACGCTATAGTGGGGGAATTCCCGTCTGCCTTGTTAACTAAAAAAGGGGAACGGAATTTCGTTCCCCTAATCCTGATTAGTGCAGGTAAGAGTAGGGTGCGCGAAGTGTGCATCCTACTGTGGATTGCGGATTAAACTACCAGCACGTTAAAACTGCTCGCCGCTAACTGGTTGGGCACTACGCCCGCCAATATAGCCAAAGTTTGGTTGCTGCTGGCGATCGCGATCGCAGTTGAGCCGTTAGTTTCGGTTAACAACAGTTGACTGAAGTCCAAGCCTCCTACCAACTGGATCGAATCAGCTTCTGGTCTAAAGTTGATAATCGTGTCAGTTCCCTCAATCGCTGCCAATACAAAGTCTTGTCGGTTGCCATTACCGATCAGGGTGTCATTGCCAATGCCGCCAAAGAGCAACTCATCGCCCGTGCCACCAAAGAGTACATCATCGCCGCCGCCGCCCAGTAAGGTATTGTTACCGTCGCCGCCGCAGAGAGTGTCATTACCTCGATCGCCCAATAGCACGTCGTCGCCGGCTTCTCCCAACATTACGTCGTCGCCTTTGCCGCCGTACAATACGTCATCGCCGTTGTCGCCGCTTACTGAGTCGTTGCCGCGATTGCCGTAAAGAGTATCGTTAGCTCGATCGCCAAAGATCAGGTCAAAGCCTTTACCGCCGAAGATAATATTGCTATCCTTGCCGCCGTAGATAGTATCGTTGCCCGTATTGCCATTGATGTAATCGCCGCCCTCTTGGCCGAAGATCAAATCGGCGCCGCCTAACCCGAAGATAGAGTCAGCATTGGCACTGCCCACGAGGGTATCGTCGCCGTTAGTGCCGTTGATGACACCGTTCCGCGAAGGACTGGGGGGCAGATTGGGAGCGATCACCCTGGGGAATGGCTCAGGGCAAACCAAATCTGTCCCTACAGGTGTCGGTGTCGGTGTCGGTGTCGGAGTCGGTGCAGGTGTCGGTGCAGGTGTCGGCGTCGGTGCAGGCGTCGGTGCAGGCGTCGGTGCAGGCGTCGGTGCAGGCGTCGGTGCAGGCGTCGGTGCAGGCGTCGGTGCAGGCGTCGGTGCAGGTGTCGGTGTCGGCGATGTCCTGCCTGGTGTCGGTTCTGGTGTCGGTGTCGGCGGCGTCGGTGTCGGCGGCGTCGGTGTCGGTGTTGTTATAGGGGAGTTACCGAAGTTGACGCCGCTGACAATAGCGCCCGAAGTCAGCACGATGTCGGCGGGGTTGGTGCTGGTTTGGGTGAAACCTACTGTCGGGACTTCCCGGACGCGGTAGGTTGCCGGCGCTAGGTTCGCGAACACGTAGTTGCCACTGTTGTCTGTGGTAGTAGTAACAGGAACAGCAGCAGGAACTCCTGGGGCGGGATCTACGACTTTGGTTAACTGAATTTGGATATTGGGTAAACCCGGTTCTCCAGCATCCTGAGTGCCATTCTTGTTGTTGTCTCGGAACTTCAGACCGCGGATCGTGCCCGGTTGGGGCAGGAAGTTGCCGAAGTTAATCCCGGTGGGTTTTTCTCCTGCCTTTGCTATAACAACGTCGGCGGGGAGCGCGGTTGTCAGCGTCCAGCCGGTTTGCTGGACTTCCCTTACCTGGAAAGTACCTACGGGTACGTCGGCGATCGTGTAGTTGCCATCCTTATCTGTGATGGTAGTCAGTTCGCCCTGTTGGAACACTCCATCCTTGTTGGTGTCTACGAAGATTTGCCAGTTTTGTAGGCCCGGTTCTGTAGCATCCTTAACGCCGTTGTTGTTGAGGTCATTGAATTTTTGACCGCCGATCGTGCTCGCCTCGAAGAAGTTGCCGAAGTTGTTGTTTTGGGAGTCGAGGCCGCTGGTGAGAGGGATCCTATACGCACCTGAAAGGGTAGGCGCGGTTGGGCTGGCTGCGGGGGCGATTTGCGTCCAGCCCGGTTCTACTACTTCCCGGACGTTGTAGGTTGCAAAGGGCAGGTTGGTGAACTCGTACTTACCGGTGATATCGGTGACGGTAGCGGTTTCGGTTGGGTCAAAGGTGCCGTTGTTGTTTTGATCCAGGTAGATTCTCCAGCCTGCTAGTGTTGGTTCACCGGTATCTTGGACACCATTTTTGTTGCGATCGTTAAATTTGATCCCGCTAATCTTGCCAACCTGGAAGTTCCCGAAGTTGGTAGGAAGGGTGGTGGTGTTGGCAATGTTAACGCCACTTGCGGTAGTAAGCCTCGTGGCCGCTGGGGGAACAGGGAAAGTTTGCTGCCAACCAGTCTTTTGCTCTTCCCGCAGGAGGAATGTACCAGCGCCAACGTCAGTAAAGGTGTAATTCCCAGAGGCATCAGTGGTAGTCGATCGCGGTACTGCTGTGCCGATAAAGGTCTGTGGTTCTAGTAAGATTTTCCAGCCTTCTAATCCTGGTTCGGCCCCCTCTTTGACCCCATTCCCGTTGAGGTCGTTGAACTTCTGACCTGTGATAGTGATGTTTTTGAAGATGCCAAAGTTCTGCCCGGTGACGGCAAGACCGCTTTGGGTAGTAACCGGAATAGCCGGAATTGCGCCAGCGGGGAAAGAGATGCTGGAGTTGGCTGGGGGAGTGGCTTGTATCAGGTACTTGCCCGGGCCGATGTCCGCGAAGCTGTAATCTCCTGTTGCCGTAGTCGTTTGCGGAGTGCCGACAACTGTATCTGTGGCGGCTTGGAATAGGCCGTCGTTGTTGGTGTCTTTGTAGAGATTGACGACGACGCCAGCTAATACGGTGTCATCGGGAGTGAAACCGTTGCCTGCGAGGTCGCTGAAGGTTTTGCCCGCGATCGTAGTTTTTTGGAAGTTGCCGAAGTTGGCGTTAGGGACATCAGCAGTACCAGTGGTCACTGTTGGCGCTAACGTCTGTACCCAACCTGTTTGTAACGTTTCGGCGATCGCAGTATTTGCCTTGGTATCCGTGAGGGTGTACTGACCCAAAGTCGCAGCCACCGCAGAGCTAACCGCACTCTTAGTTCCTGCGGTAATAGTCCATCCACCTAGACCTGGATCTGTCGCAGCTTTAGCACCGTCGCCGTTGATATCGTTGAATTTCTGACCCTGAACAACTGGCCCGTACTCGTAAGCACCGATATCAACATTGGGTTTTGCAACGAGAGTATTGTCAATTTTGCGAGGGAAACCAGCGCCGCGTTGGTCTGTAGTTCCAACAATCGCGAGGTTGTCGCCTCCACCAATGGCAGGGTTGGTGCTGGTAGTTACAGGACTATTGTCAACTAGGGCAAGGGTCAAAGGACCTGCTGTTGCGCCGTTGAGTCCGGCAGCGGCGGCTGGTGCTAATACACTTGTTAGAGGAACCGCTAATGCCTGACCTGTCAAACCGGTGCTAGTGCCGAGAACCCCAATCAGGTTGTTGTTACCAGTAAATGCCCCTGTAACATCGGTGTTGGTAGTAGCTGTGTTGCCAGCGACGATCGTATTCTTGACCGTGACAGTACCGCCGTTGTTGTAAATTCCTCCGCCATTAGCAATCAGACTGGCCGGTGTACCAACTGTCGCTGCTGTGGCAGAGTTATAGGCGATCGTGTTGTTAGTCAGGGTAGCTGTAGCACCAAAGTTGACAAAAATTGAACCGCCTGCAGCTGTACCCGCACCTGCGGTAGCAGCACCAGCATTTCCACCCCTGACTGTATTGCTATACAAGGTGCTGTTGGTCAAGGTCAAGCTGCCGCCGCTGCCGACAAAAATCGCACCACCCAAACCAGCACCACCGCCGCCTGCAGCAGCGACAGCAGTCCCACCAGGGGTGAAGAGATTGATAGCAGTGCTAACACCAGGAGTAGCTCCCGCGCCACCACCGCCACCGAAGCCTCCAACACCTCCTGCGCCGTTAACACCAGCAAGAGCAGGGGGAGTAGACGTACCACCAGTACCGCCTGCACCGCCACCGCCCCCGAAGCCACCAGCACCGCCAGCACCACCAGTACCACCGCCCCCGTTGGTCGTAGCACCAGTACCACCATTCCCGCCAGCACCGCCAGCACCACCGCCACCACCAATAGAGCCGCTCACACCAGCGCCACCAATACCGCCAATGCCACCTACGCCAGCAGGCCCGACTCCATTGCCGCCGGCGCCAGCAGCACCACCATTACCAGCCGGAGCGCCTGCTGAGAATCCAGGAGAACCGTTGTTCCCGGGGTTGCCATTGGGGGTAAAACTACCACCTGCGGTGGCTGCTGTTGGGAAAGCAACGCCTTCGCTGCCTCCAAAGGGAACACCACCGAAATCAGCAGTGCCACCTTTACCACCGATTCCAGCAGCACCTGCGCCACCGATCGCCTGGTTGTTCGAGAACGTCACTCTGTCAACTATTACAGTGCCGCTGTTAATAAAAAGTGCGCCGCCTAAACCCGCAGCGCCACCACCACCACCAGCCGGTGCGATTCCTCCTACTGCTGTTGCAGAATCAATAGTGAGGTTGGATATGTTAACTTGGCCGGTACTGTTAACTACAAAGGCTCGGGCTGTGGGACTGCCGGTGATTTTGAAACCGCCACCAATAATATCAGTAGGGCCGGTAATGCTCGGTAGCAACCCTGTCAGGGTAAAGTTAGTCTTAATGTTGATTGTGTCTGGGCCAGCGTTGGTGTTGGCAACTTTAATAGCATTGTCGAGTTCGCTAAAATTGTTAACGTCTAGGGTAATCAGGACACCGCTATATGCTTCCCTCGCCTCTTGGGAAAATGCTAAAGGTGTTTCTATATTGCCTGTAGTTACTTCCAACACCCAGTCTCCACCCAAGGCCGCACTGCCGGTCAAGTTGTCGGAGGCGGCAATATTTGCCCCCGTGAGCTGGCTCAGCCTTTCTACGAAGGCGACACCGGCTTCTGTGGCTGCGACGTTGCAACCGTAAAGCAGAATTTCAGGTTTAGCAGTTGTTGAAGAGTTCGAGTTTGCTTCGGCTGCTGGCAAAGCAAACCATTTTTCTAAATAATTCCGGTAGCTTTCAATGTTGCTGAGATTTAGTTCGGTGCTTCCCAGTTGCAGGCTGGCTGCTGCGCCGTGAGACAAAATGTGGACGGCTGCAATGTTTTGCCGCTGCTTAAGTGTTTCGGCGATTTGCTTGATGCCGTCGCGATCGCCCTTCAGAATAATAACTTCTGTATCGGAATTCGCGGTTTTTGTTAAACTTTCGCAATCTTTAACTTGTGAATCCGCAAAAACTATCTGGTGTTTCCGTTCTTTATAGAGTTCCATGATTAAATTCCTCTGGTACACACACACATTAAATTCATAGCACAAACCAAACGCAGCAGCGATATATCTTAATTACGCTGCGGATGCAAGTCGCTGGCAAAGCGCTCGAAGACGATCGCCCCTAACTTTCACCTAAATGGAAGATTGACAAAAATCTTGTTTTATGCTTCTCCTAGGATATATTAAGTTTAGTGTGATTGTGTAGAAGTTTTTAAAGGGGATATTGTTCCGCCTGTTACAAAAATATTTGAGAAGACTTGCGGGCTATTTTTTGATATAGAAAAGATTGATATAATACCAGACTTGATGAAAGTTGTCAATCTAATAATTAACTGATGGCAATCGATATTTGTCAGTCAAAAGTCATCAGTCGCGGCGATCGGCTGTAAACTGATGACTTTGGGTATTTTTTAGCTAAGGAATGATAGCTGGGGCGATCGGACAACGGCGATAAAATTGGTTTGATCGTTCGGACTTTAGTCCTCATAAAACGAGAGAGGACTGAAGTCCGAACGATCAAACGTTTACCAAGTTTCCTCATCGGGATGATTGGAATTGCTCCAGATTTCCACATCTAAATCGTTGAGATAAATCAGAGCACTTTCAATTTGTTGACTTGTACCGTTAAGTTCCAAATCAAACCAACCGTCATCGGAAGTTTTTCCACCCAACAAAGCAGCATTAAAATTTACCTTCAAACCGTATTCCGAAATCAGGTTAGAGATGACAGGTTCCTGATGGTATTCTTTGGGAATGCGAATGCGAATGCGGGTTTGAGTTAATCTGCTGTCTCCAGACTCAGCGTGCGGGATGTCTGATTGTTGAGTTTGGTGGAAATTGTCGATCGGCTCAAATTCAGGTTCGCTATTGTTCTGGTTTAACATTTGGGTCTCCTAATGTTTACTTAAATATAGGTTGGGTTGAGCAACAACAGCCAACTGTCAACTGTCAACAGTCAACTGTCAACTTCCTTAATGCTAGTTTTCCGTTCCAAAATCTCCTTAAGCACGAGAGTAACAACAGCTAACAAACCGAGAATTACCGCAGCAGAAAATGCTGCTTGCGTCGCGTACTGCTTGTAAGCATCCTCTACAAACAAAGGCAAAGTTTGCGTTTTTTTGGCAATATTTCCCGATACCACAGAAACAGCTCCAAATTCTCCCATGGCTCTAGCATTGGTCAAAATCACACCGTAAAGCAAGCCCCAGCGAATATTCGGTAGCGTGACATTCCAGAAGATTTGCCAATCATTTGCTCCCAAAGTTTTCGCCGCTTCTTCTTGATCGTTTCCCACTTCTTCCAAAACAGGAATCACTTCGCGGGCGACAAAAGGTAGAGTTACAAAAGCAGTAGCCAGCACCATTCCGGGGAAAGCAAAGATAATCTTAATTCCGCCACTTTCCAGCAACGGGCCGAACCATCCCATGCGACCGTACAGCAGTACAATCATTAAACCTGCGACTACGGGAGATATGGCAAACGGCACGTCTAAAATCGTGATTAATAGGGTGCGTCCGGGAAATTTGTTGCGGCCGATTACCCAAGCTGCGCACAAACCGAATACTGTGTTTATAGGTACAACTATTAGAGCTATCAGCAGGGTAAGTTGTGCTGCTGATAGAAAATCTGGTGAGGTTAAGTTGCTAAAAAATGGCTCGACTCCCTTTTTGAATGCTTGGTAAAAAACGTTTACCGTTGGGATAAATAAGACGAGGCCGAGATAGCCGATCGCAATTCCGATCAAAGTTGGCTTTACCCAGGCTTTTTCTTTGCCCCGCGACGAACCCGCTGGCGGAACTGTGTAATTTTTAGATAAATTAATATCAGCCGTCATAGCGTCTCCTCCAGGCTTGTAAAATATTAATTGTGAACAACATTGCTAGGGAAATTCCTAACATGACAGTGCCGATTACTGTGGCTCCTGCATAGTCGTACTGTTCCAATCTTTGAAAAATTAAAACAGGTGCAATTAAATCTTTAAACGGTACGTTGGCTGCTACAATTACCGTCGAACCGTACTCGCCAACGGCTCGGGAAAATCCGAGGGCAACTCCGGTTAAAATTGACGGAAAGAGCGGCGGTAAAACTACTCGCCAAAAGGTTTGAAATTGAGAAGCACCCAAGCACCAAGCTGCTTCTTCGATGTCTTTTTCCATTTCGTGTAAAACTGGCTGTACAGTTCGCACGATGAAGGGTAAGGATATAAAGATCATGGCTACGCCTACGCCCAAGCGAGTGAATGATATCTTGATTCCTAATGGTGCAAATAGCGAACCGATCCAGCCGTTATCGCTGTAAACTGTGGCGAGGGTTAAACCTGCAACGGATGTTGGTAGCGCAAAGGGTAAATCGACTGCTGCATCGACAATGCGTTTTAAGGGAAAGTCGTAGCGGACTAATACCCAGGCTATTAATGTGCCGAAGACTCCGTTGATTAGGGCTGCGATTAATGATGTGACGAAGGTGACATCGTAGGCGGAAAGGGCGATCGGGCTTGTGGCAATTTTCCAAAATTCGCCGGGGTTTGCTGTGCAGGCTTTTAGCAGCATGGCTGTGACTGGAAGAAATAGCATTAGGCTGAGGTAGCCGATGGTGATTCCCCAAGGTAGTGTGATTTTGCCGATCGCTCTTTTGATATTGGCGATCGCCGATTGAGGATTTCGGGGTGGAGATATTACCGTCATTGTGTTTTCTTAGTTTGTAGTAAGGACTTTAGTCCTTAAAAACAGCTTTTAGTTTGTAGTTTTTAGGTTGGGTTGAGGAAGGAACCCTACACTTCGCCCAACTTATTAGTTCATCCTGAGTTGGGTTTTACTTCGTTCCACCCAACCTACGAATCTGAGTTGGGTTTTACTTCGTTCCACCCCACCTACGAATTTATCTGTAGTGGTAAGGTGCGCAGTGCGCACCCTACTACGAACCGTTTTGAAGAGGACTGAAGTCCTCACTACGAGCGGGTAATTCGGGAATTAGCGTTTAATGGAACCTTGGATTTTGTCAAACGCGGCTCCGTCATCGAAGAATTTCTTCTGAATTTCTCCCCAACCTCCCAAATCTTGAGCTGTAAAAAGGGTTTTGACGGGGGGATATTTTTGGGCAAATTCTGCTTCTTTGGCGACTGTCTCATCTACTGGGCGAAATCCTGCCTTGGCAAATTCTCGCTGGGCTTCTGGGGTGTACAGATACTTGACAAAGGCTTCGGCGACTTCGCGAGTGCCGTGTTTGTCCACATTTTTATCGACGATCGCAACGGGATTGTCGATCGACACATTCACGTCGGGAATACTATAAGTCGGTTTTTCGCCTTTCTGAGATGCCAAAATAATCTCGTTTTCGTAGTTGATTAGGGCGTCGCCTTGACCTTGCTTGAAAAATACATCGGTGGCTTCGCGGGCATCTTTGGTCAGGATGGGGACGTTTTTGTAGACTTTGGTGGTAAAATCTAATGCTTTGGTTTCGTCTCCTCCGGTTTTGAGAATTGAGCCCCAAAGTGCGAGGAAATTCCAGCGAGCAATGCCTGAGGTTTTAGGATCGGCAGTAATCACTTTTACTCCGTCTTTGCTTAAATCTTCCCAGGTTTTGATGCCTTTGGGATTGCCTTCGCGGGTGACTATTGCTCCTACAGATTTGCTGACTATGCCGCCCTTGGGGACTTCTTTTTCCCACCCAGGCTGGATGAGTCCGGCTTTCTCGATTTTGGCGGTGTCGAGGGCGAGGGCTAGGTGTACGATGTCGGCTTCTAATCCGTCAATTACTGCTCTGGTTTGGGAACCGGAACCGCCGTAGCTTTGGTTGAAGGTGACGGTTTGGCCCTTTTCTTTTTGCCACTGTTCTACGAATTTGGGAATTATGGCTTCGTGGGCGGCTTTGGTGACGGCGAAGGATACTAGGGTTAGTTCTATGTTGCCTTTGTTGGCTGCTGGGCTAGCACCGCCTGGAGTGGCTGCGGGGTTGTTCGGGGTTCCCTGCTGGCAGGATACAATTGCCAAACTTAAAGTTATTCCTACTACAAATAACGACACAAATCTTTTAAGTGCAGTCAGCGATCGATTTTTGCCCATTGGTAGCTGTTGTGGTCGGTGAAATTGTTGAGTTAGGTGTTGCCACGGGCTCATTATATTTGTTCCTTTACTAAAGTACGGTTATTAGGTCGGAATACCGTAATTATGGTGGTGAAGTACGATTATAGACAAGGGCGGGTAACAATGGCAACAAAAAAAACTAATTTGGACACTCAGAGTCGATCGAATATCCTCAAGTCTTTTCCCTCGGCGCTTTCGACTGAGATTCGCCGTAAAATGTAAACCGTATAAACACTATGATTGAGTTAAGGTACTAAGCTTGCGCGACTGTACGATACGCCTTACGGATACGCTGGCTCCGCTCAAAAACGGATACCGTGCCGCGACGATCGTCGCGAGCAGACTCAAGTTCTAGCTCCCAGATTCATCTGTGGAGTAAATCTAAAATCTAAAATTCTTCAATCTAAAATCGATCGCCCAAATGTAAGGCCATGCTGAGAGTCTCCGCCCAGCGGGATACGCCTGACTCGCGCTCACGCCCGCAAAGTAAGAAAAAGTTTTAACTGGTATGTCATTACCCCGCCCCGTCTCAGACACCCTAATTGAACTGTTGAAGCCTGTAGCCTGCGAATTGGGAGAAAGATTGGGAGCAAGCGCTGTCAACGAGCGCTATGCAGAAATTGAGCCGTCTGGTTCTTCTGCTTTGAACCAGCAAATCAAAAAAGACCCCCGCTGGATTAAAGCACAAGTGAAGTATTTGCAGCGGCAGCAGGCCCGAGAACAAGAGTTAATTGCGATCGCCAGCATAGAAGAAGAAAAGGTAAAGGAAGAACGCGCCAATCGAATTAGAGCGGAAGAATTGAGAGATAAGCGGGCTATTAGCCGGCTTGGCCGCGAGTTAATGCGGGAGATTCAATCAGAAGCAATTCGAGTTAAGCTGAACGAAATTCAAATTATTTGGGACAGAGACAACTGGTTTTCTAATTTGAGCAGGCAGGAAACCGAACAGATTTTGCAGCAGCAGCAGCACCGATTGCTGTTGTTAGTTGCTCCGGCAAAAATTAGCCAAGATTGCCCGGATTCGTTTCGCCACAATCTGAATATCGAGCTGCCGGCTAAGTTGAGAACTTTTTTGAACCAGTATTACCCCCAGCACGGAGAATCGTCTCCGGTTCAGTTTTACGGAGATTATTTCAAAAACGCGATTTCTGATATTGATGTGGAGCGGTTGCAGACTGTTTTGTCTCCCGTGCCAACGGCTATATTGTACAGCGACATCAGCGATTATGAAGTTAATTTTCATGTCGGTTTTTGGGGAATTATTAATCAGAATGTTTCCCTAGTGGCGATGCAGCCTTGGAATTGGGAAGAAGTTTATCACCAGTTGGAAGCCGAGGGGAAAGATGAAAAGGTGAGCCTGCGGATTATTAGGCAAATAATTGTGACAATTCATAAGTTACTGGCGGCTTTTTTAGCAGATTTGTATTATTTAAAGATAGATTTTACTCACGAACCTCAGCTATTTAATTTAGAGGCGGAATTTGCTCAGGAATGGTTTTCTCAAGATTGGGCCCTACCGTATATGGAAACTCTTAAAGAAATTCAGGAGCAGCAGCGAATAACCTATAAGGGAGAGATGCGGCGGCTGGCACTGCGAGAGGCAAAAGCTAGGGCGGAACGCAAGCGTCTTGAGGAGGAGGAACTAAAACGCAGACAGGAAGCTGAGGCGAAATCAAAGCGGGCGAAGGAGTTCGCTCACAAATTAAAAAATCTGAAATGGCGGTGCGTTTACACGCTGCCGGGACATTCATCGTTTGTGAATTCTCTGGCGATTAGTCCTGATGGCGAAATTCTGGCTAGTGGCAGTTGGGATAAAACTATTAAGATTTGGAATTTAGAAACTGGGGAATTAATTGGTACTTTGACGGGACATTCCGATCGCGTAAATTCGGTTGCTATTAGCTATGACGGAAAAATGTTGGTCAGCGGCAGTTCGGACGAAACCATTAAGTTTTGGAATTTGTACAGCGGTGATTTATTGTGTACTTTTCCGGGACATTCTATGGAGGTGAATTCGGTGGCGATCAACCCGAAGGGGCAGATAATTGCTAGCTGCGGCGGCGCTGACAATACAATTAAGCTGTGGAATTTGCGGACTGGTGAGTTGCTGCGGACTTTGAGGGGTCATTCTGACAATGTGAATGCGGTGGTTTTTAGCCCGGATGGTAAGATATTGGCGAGCGGCAGTTCGGATGGGACGAGCAAGGTTTGGGATGTGGAAAGCGGTAAGTTGCTGCGGACTCTTTCGGGTTTGAATGTTGGGGTGAATTCGGTGGCGATCGCCCCGGACGGTGAGATTCTCGCTAGCGTCAGCAATGATTATACGATTAAGCTGCGGAATTTGCACACGGGCAGTTTGTTGCGGATCTTAAATTCTAATTCTGCGAGGGGAAAGGGCGTAGCAAATTTAGGGATGAATGAGGCTGTGCATATTTTGCGGAATTATGTAAGTCGGGGCGATTCGGTTGCTATCAGTGGGGACGGTTTGACTTTGGCTAGCGGCTGCGATGATAATACGATTAATATTTGGAGTTTGCAGACGGGGGAGCTGTTGAGCACTCTTGAAGGACATTCGGGTACGGTATACTCGGTGGCGATCGCACCTTCGGGCAATTTGCTCGCCAGCGGTAGTGCGGATGAGACAATTAAGATTTGGCGCTGCGATTAGGCAGTTGACAGTTGACAGTTGACAGTTGACAGTTGATAGTATTCAGAGCCTGTCCGCTAATTAACCACAATACTTGTAGGGGCGGGTTTTACCAACAATCTTTGATGCACATCCACAATATCTATAAACCGGCCCCACCCAGCGACAAAATTCGATCGCCGGCAATTCAACGGACATGATATAACAATCATCAAGTTTGATCGTTCGGACTTGAGTCCTCTCTCTGGGCATTGAAATTAATTAGGACTAAAGTCCGAAGGATCAAACCGTTGAGTTTGTGTTGCTAAAATATTTGTTTTTTAGATTATTAGCTGATGTCACCTGAAGTGATTTTTGGAAATGCGGGTGCTGAAGGCGCAAGTCGCGGCGGGTGGTTTGCCGGTCACTTTATAACGCCCGAAGATGACGCGCGATCGACTTCTGCGTTAGAGGTAAAATGGGGCATCCACAAAGCGGGAGATTGCAGGACTCAGTGGGCGGTAAATGGGGCTGCAACTACGCTTTCTATCCTCGTAAAAGGGCGGTTTCGCCTGCAATTTCCTTCGCGAGAAATCTTGCTTTCTCAGGAGGGAGATTACGCTTTGTGGCTGCCGGGAGTGCCTCATTATTGGTCGGCCCAGGAGGATTCGGTTATCGTGACTGTACGGTGGCCTTCTTTGTCGGGAGATAGTTCTGGAATTAAGAATTAACTTGAATTTCTGGAACCAAAACGCGGCCGCGATAACCCGCGCGCTGGTAGCGATCGATCGCCTCTGATGCGATCGCCTCCACTTTACCGCTCTTGACCAGGGCTACGCAAGCACCCCCAAAACCTCCGCCCGTCAGCCTCGCGCCGAAGACTCCGGGGATTGACTGCAAGATTGCCGCCAAGGCGTCTACTGCAACCACCGAAACTTCGTAGTCGTCGCGCATACTCGCGTGGGAAGCATTCATTAAATCGCCGAAACGCTCTGCTGGCAAAGATTTTAGTGCTTCGAGCACGCGGTTGTTTTCGGTGACGACGTGGCGCGATCGCCTTTTGAGGGGTTCCGGCAATACTTCCACTGCTTTGGGATCGGTGATATCCCTGAGAGCCTTAACTCCCAATATCCGGGCGGATTCCTCGCACTCAGCGCGCCGCTGGTTGTAGCCGCTTCCGGCTGCTAAGTCGTGGCTTTCACCGCTGTCAATGACTAAAATTTCTGTGCCTGTGGGAAAACGTACTGGGCGGTATTCGAGGCTGCGGGTGTCGAGAAATAGCATCGTTTTGGTGTCTGCTAAACTCGACGCCATTTGATCCATGATGCCGCAGTTCACGCCGGCATACCGGATTTCGGTTAGCTGTCCGATTTGAGCCAGCCGCACGTCGTCTAGGGGGAGGTTGAGGAGCGCGCGCATCCCTCTGAGGGTGGCTATTTCTAAAGCGGCGCTGCTGGACAAACCGGCTCCGATGGGCACATCCGAGGTAATGTAGAGATTTACTGGCGGTATTTTGTACCCTTCTTTTTCTAAAAGTCTGATGCAGCCGCAGATATAACTGACGAATTTTTGCGGTATGGTATCGTCGTCTGAAAAATTTATGAGTTCGTCATATTCGGCTGAATAAAAATGGTGTCGCGCATCGCTGCTGAATCCGATTTGTACTGTTGTGCGCTGCGGAATCGCCGTCGGAAGTACAAATCCATCGTTGTAGTCTGTGTGTTCGCCCAGCATATTTACTCTGCCAGGGGCGCTGGCTTTGGTTTTGGGTAATGTACCAAATATTCGTTGGAAGTTCATTTTTGGGGAATTGGGAATTGGTAATGGGGAATTGGTAATGGGGAATTGGTAATTGGGGATTGGTAATTGGGGATTGGTAATTGGGAAGAAATCAACTTATTTTTAATCGCTAATTTTTTTATGATGCCTAAGTTTTTTGCTTAATTCAACCCCTGTTTACAAAAATCAACATGACTTTAGTTTGGGAAAAAATATGGGGTTGTGATAGAATGGCAGGCTAAGATTTCTCGAAGAATTCAAAAAATGCGATCGACCAGACCCCGGAAACAGTTTGCTCAACATTGGCTCAAAAGCGAGAAAGCCTTAGATAAGATTGTCAAAGCAGCCAGTTTGGAGGACGATCGCGTCCTGGAAATCGGGCCGGGTACGGGGATTCTGACTCGGCGCTTGCTGGCTGGGGCTGAGTCTGTTGTTGCTGTGGAGATCGATCGAGATTTGTGCCTAAAACTCGCCAAGCAACTCGGCAAAACCGATAACTTTTTACTGCTGCAAGGCGATTTTCTGGAAATGGATTTAGAGGCTGAACTAAGGGCTTTTCCCAAATTCCAAGATCCCAATAAAGTTGTTGCCAACATTCCCTACAATATCACCGGCCCCATCCTCCAAAAACTCCTGGGAACGATATCTGGGCCGGTTGCGAAACCCTTCGATGCGATCGTGCTCTTAGTGCAGAAAGAAGTCGCCCAAAGGCTTTACGCTAAACCGGGTTCGACAGCTTTTGGCGCATTGTCCGTGCGGGTGCAGTATTTAGCAGAATGCGAGTTAATTTGCGATGTGCCGTCAAGAGACTTTTATCCGCCGCCAAAAGTCGATTCTGCCGTGGTGCGGCTGATTCCCCGAGTAATAGAAACGCCAGCAGTTAATCCGCGCTATTTGGAGACTTTAGTCAAGTTGGGATTTGGCAGCAAGCGCAAGATGCTGCGAAATAATTTGAAAGGATCTGTGGATTTAGATAAACTCGTTCAATTGTTAGAAGAGTTACAGATAAATCCTCAATCTCGCGCTGAAGATTTAAGCGTGGCGCAATGGGTAAATTTGAGCAATAATTTGTTTTCCGATGACTAGAATCCTTGCACTCCCAAGCTTTCTTATCTGGAAATAATCTGCGTTGCATCGTCGGTTGCATCTGTGGTTCGCCTATCAATCAAAGATTTATGCAATAAGTTTAGTGATAACTGATGATTAATAACGTTCGCGAACTCTTGTTTACTCGCAAAACATGACTGATGAATAATGACTAATGACTTTCGCGTTTGGAAATAAAGTAAACCAGTGTAATCGGGAGCGAGAAATAGGCGATCGCAATTATTGAATCTGAGGCTACGTGAAGCCAGACTAAAGGAGTCTGCCACAGATAGCAGTGCCGGTGAGGAATAAATGATCCCGAACTAAAAAAGTTTTCCACATTTCCTGCATAATATTTCCTTTGAGTTGTGAGAAAATGGACTCTGACTCGTGTCAATTAATTTCAACCAGGGGTTTCTTTCACCCGCGGCTTAATCACCTATGCGTTCATATTCTCTGCTAGCTTCAGCAAAAATCAATCTGTATTTGGAGATAATAGGCGATCGCCCCGACGGATATCACGAACTGGCGATGGTTCTTCAAAGCATAGATTTGGCCGATCGAATTGACTTGCGCGCGATCGGTACGGACACGATCCGCGTGCGCTGCGATCACCCGCAAGTCCCGCCGGACAAGAATAACCTCGCTTACCGGGCGGCGGATTTGTTGGCGCAGCAATTCCCCGATGCTTTGGCGAAATACGGCGGAGTCGAGATTGCCATTCACAAGCAGATTCCGGTGGCTGCGGGGCTCGCCGGCGGTTCTGCAAATGCAGCCGCAGTTTTAGTCGGGATGGATTTGCTGTGGCAATTGGGACTCACTCAGTCGGAGTTGCAAGAGTTGGGGGGAACTTTGGGTTCGGATGTGCCTTTTTGCATTGGAGGAGGTACGGCTTTGGCAACCGGCCGCGGGGATAAACTGTCTCCGCTGCCGGATTTGGGAGGTTTTTCTGTGGTGCTGGCGAAGTTTCGCAATCTCAGTATTTCTACGGCCTGGTCGTATCAAACTTATCGCCAGCAGTTCGGTAGTTCCTATTGTGCGCCGGAGGATTTGGACTGTCGCCGGGAAAGACTGCATTCGGGGCCGATGGTGGGGGCGATCGCCCAAAAAGATCGATCGAAAATTGGTCAATTGCTGCACAACGATTTAGAAAAAGTTGCTTTGCCCGTGTACCCGCAGGTGTTGCAGTTGCGGGAGGCTTTTGAGTCGGCGGGGGTTTTGGGCGCGATGATGTCCGGTTCCGGGCCGACGGTGTTTGCACTCTGCGAGTCTCAAGAGCAGGCTCAGCAGGTTATGGAACGGGTGAAAAGTGCGATCGCTTCTCCCGATTTGGATTTTTGGGTAGCAAAGTTTAGCAATACTGGGATTCGGATTTTTTCGGAAGGAAATGATGCGAAACCGCCGATTGCGAGGGTGTAACTCGCAGATGGTGCGATCGCGATCGTCCGTTAAACGCCAATGGGGGCGATCGGCAAAAATGAATCTAACTTTGCACGGATTCTATTGAACTCGCAGAACTGATAAAATGTCAGCAAACACAGATTTTAGTTTGGGTGAATTAACCAGAGAGCTAAAATCTAACATCTCAAATCTAAAATCGCCATGGCTGATTTAACTACTCCAAATTCTACATCTCAACCTCTAAGTTCGGCGGCGGATGCAACGCCTGCATCTTCTCGGCAGCCGACGGTTTTGCGGTGCGTGACTGGTTCGCTGATCGCGAGTGTGTTCGCTTTTGGTTTGTATTCGCTAACTATGTCGATCGCTCTAAATTTTGCTAGCAAGCCCGTCCATTCCACCAATATTACTGTGCTGAAAATTAGTGTCGCAGTGCGAACTTTGGTAGTGGGAATGGTGGCTTTGGGTACGGGCGTATTTGGGCTGGCGGCCGTCGGTTTGATGCTGCTGGGTTTGCAAATTTGGATTCAAAAGTTGGTGAAGAAACCCGCAGGTTGAAACTATCAGACCACAGAAAATCTCGCCTGCAAGCTGAAGACTTAATAGTAAGATCGAAGCAATGGAATTATTTACGATCGGACACTCCAATCACAGTATTGAAGCGTTTCTTTTGCTGCTGCAACAACACCGAATTACGGCGGTGGCGGACGTGCGATCGCATCCTTTCAGCCGCTATTTACCTCATTTTAATAAATCAGAAATTACAGCTTCTCTGTCTGCTGTCGGGATTCAATATGTTTTTTTGGGGCAAGAGTTGGGCGCGAGGCCGGAAGACTTAAGCTGTTACGATACTAGCGGTAAAGCTTTGTACGATCGCATAGCAGCCACTCCTCTATTTGCCGCAGGAATTCAGCGCTTGCTAAAAGGCGCAGCCCATTATAAAATCAGTTTAATGTGTGCGGAAAAAGACCCGCTTACTTGTCACCGGACGATTTTAGTTTGCCACAAACTCAAAGAATTTAATTTGCAGATTAATCACATTCTGTCCGATGGCAGTTTAGAATCGCACCAGGATTTAGAAGCAAGACTTTTGAGCAAGTTTAACAAAGGTAAAAATAATAATGAGCCAATTCAGTTAAGCTTGTTTGAAATAGAACCTCAAGTTAAACATGAAATTGTTGATTTAGAAACAGCTTATTACTGTCACGGATTGGAAGTCGCTTATGTCAGCAAAGAGCGCAATTAGGGGCGATCGATTATTGATTTTTGATTAATTTTAGTAAATACGGAATTCTCCTAGGGGGGGCGGGTTTATATAATTTGTCGATACTGGCAAAGATACTGGCGAGGGGAGCCCCTACAACACTTGAAATTATATCATTCCGGCGCAGTTGGAATTGATATGAAATTATGGTAGGGCGATCGGCGCAAACCATAGGTTTAGATATTTTGTTCTAGTTTTAACCTTGTTCGTGGTATAATTCTGCCGGACTGTAGCAGAAAGGGGTGCTTTTTCATGAAAGCAGAGTTTTATTATGACTGTCACAGATATATTTGCAGTTTAGTTCAAGTTGATTTTGTCAAAGAATTAAAAATTAAAAATCATCAAGGTTTTGTGTTGGCTGTTAAACAAGGAGAAAAGATGGGGCTTTTGGGGAAAAGTCGCCATAATGCTAAACAAGTTGATGTATCTAAGCCGCATTTTTATAATGTAATTAAAGCAGCGATGAGCGCTTTGGAATTAGAAACTAGAAATGAGGTAATTTTAGAAAGAAATCGAACTATTGCTGATGGCGAAGAAATGATTCAGCAGCAAAACAGAGAAATTCGCGTTTTGAATGAGCAGCTTAGAATTCAAGCGACTCAGATTGAGCATTTGTCAAGGGAAAACCAGCAGTTATCGGTGCAGTTAGTAGAGAAGGAAATTAGAGAAACTCAAATTAGTCAAGAAATTGAGGAAGATTTAGTGGCGCCGGGAATTGAGGATTTGATTGGAGAATCTGAGATTAGTGAAAAAATCGATGAATTGCCGATTCTAGATTCTGGGTTGGGAGTGGAGTTAATCGAACATCAGCAGGATTTGGAGGAGATTGAGGAAGCGGAAGAAATCAGCGGGGGCGAGGTTGAAATTGTGGATTTAGAAGTTGTAGAAAAAGTGGAAGTTCCAACCGAAAGTGAAATTAAGCACCTGCCTAAAAGAGTTTCACAGAGAAAGATGAGAAAGAAATAATGAAAAGTTTTAATGTTTTCTAAGACTAACAGGTTCGTAGTGAGGACTTCAGTCCTTCTTAAAGGTTCGTAGTGAGGACTTCAGTCCTTTGATTTTACGCGGACTGAAGTCCGCACTACGAACCTTTTATACTTTATTATAGGTTGGGATTTTGGAAAATTTCTCTAATTGTTGTCAGGTTCGTAGTGAGGAGTTCAGTCCTTTGATTTTATGCGGACTGAAGTCCGCACTACGAACCTTTTATTGTTAGGTGCGTCGCTATTAGATTGTCGAGAGGATGCGACGTATTTTCTATGGCGACACACCCTACGAATAGTATTATGATAGCATTTTTAATCGGGCTTGCTCGGCGATTAGGTAGTCTGGCACCCAAAAACGATCGATAGACATGAGAATAGCTACAGAGATGAAAATATCAACATCTTCTCCCATTTCTTCTGTGGGCAATAAACCAAATAATTCGTCGAATTCCTGGACATCTGCTAAGATATTATCAAGGTCTTCTACAAGTTCGTCCGGGTAAATGCAGTGGATGGCTCCATCATCTTCATAATATGCTTCTTCGTCAGGAAAGAATTGTGATGGTTTGAGATCTTCCATGAGATAATCTAACTTTTGAAATTCTGTTTCGGGGACGATCGCCCCTACATCTTCCCCGGCTTGCTGTAAGATAATCCGATCGCCCTTTTGCATCACTCGTTTAATGATCTCGATCGCATTTTCGCAAAAATCCTCAACAGTTAAGCGAAAAAACCCCTCAGAGTCCATCGCCCGTTTTCCCCCCACACCCGCGCCCGCAGCAGAATTTTGACAATTATCCAGGGCGATCGGTAAAATTAGAGGCGCGATCGAACTACGGTCAGCAGCATTAAATCCTTCAGTCATCAGTCGTTCCCCAAGATTCACATAACTGTTGAGAATATTGCACAATAGATAAAAATGTAAATATATAGCACCTACGTCTTTTTACCGCTGATGAATAGCAGATTTCTCGATCGACTCCACCACCCCTCGCGCCCCGTCATCGTCTTCGACGGCGCCATGGGAACCAACCTGCAAGTCCAAAACCTCACCGCAGAAGACTTCGGCGGTAAAGAATACGAAGGCTGTAACGAATATCTCGTGCACACCAAACCGGAAGCCGTCGCCAACGTGCACCGGGGATTCCTCGAAGCAGGCGCCGATGTCATCGAAACAGACACCTTCGGCGCTGCTTCCATCGTGCTCGCGGAGTACGATTTAGCCGACAAAGCCTATTATCTCAACAAAACCGCAGCCGAACTCGCCAAGGGAATCGCAGCCGAATTTGACACGCCGGAAAAACCGAGATTTGTCGCAGGCTCGATCGGGCCCGGAACCAAATTGCCAACCTTAGGACACATTGATTTTGACACTCTCACCGCCGCTTTTACCGAACAAGCCGAAGGACTTTATGACGGCGGCGTTGACTTATTTATTGTCGAAACTTGTCAAGATGTGCTGCAAATTAAATCAGCATTAAATGCCATTGAAGAAGTATTTAAGAAAAAAGGTGCGCGAATTCCGTTGATGGTATCAGTCACAATGGAAGCCACCGGCACAATGCTAGTCGGTTCCGACATCAGCGCCGCTTTAGCTATTTTGCAGCCCTATCCCATAGATATTTTAGGATTAAACTGCGCTACCGGGCCCGATCGCATGGCGGAACACGTCAAATATCTATCCGAACATTCGCCCTTCGTCGTTTCCTGCGTGCCCAACGCCGGTTTACCCGAAAACATTGGCGGTCACGCGCACTACAAACTGACGCCAATTGAATTAAAAATGGCCTTGATGCGCTTTGTCGAAGACTTAGGCGTGCAAGTCATCGGCGGCTGCTGCGGCACTCGCTACGATCACATCCGCGAACTGTCAGAAATTGGCACAACTCTTAAACCCAAAATTCGCGAAATTACTTGGGAACCAGCCGCAGCTTCAATTTATAGTGCCCAACCCTACGAACAAGAGAATTCCTTCTTAATTGTCGGCGAAAAACTCAACGCCAGCGGTTCCAAAAAATGTCGCGATTTGTTGAATGCCGAAGACTGGGACGGTTTAGTAGCAATGGCTAGAGAACAAGTGCGAGAAGGCGCGCACGTTCTCGATGTCAACGTCGATTATGTCGGGCGCGACGGCGTGCGCGATATGAAAGAATTAGTTTCTCGCGTTGTGACTAATGCAACTTTGCCTTTAATGCTGGATTCCACCGAGTGGGAAAAGATGGAAGCCGGCTTGAAGGTTGCGGGCGGCAAATGTTTGCTAAATTCTACTAACTATGAAGACGGAGAACCGCGTTTTTATCAAGTTTTGGAGTTGGCGAAGAAATACGGCGCGGGGATTGTGATCGGGACGATTGATGAAGATGGGATGGCGCGCACTGCTGACCAAAAATTTGCGATCGCCCAACGCGCCTACAACGCCGCCCTCGCCTACGGAATTCCGGCATCGGAAATCTTTTTTGACACCCTGGCTTTGCCGATTTCTACCGGGATTGAAGAAGACCGAAAAAACGGCAAGGCTACCATCGAATCTATCCGCCGCATCCGCGAAGAATTGCCCGGATGTCACGTGATTTTAGGAGTTTCTAACATTTCCTTCGGCTTGAATCCGGCGGCGCGGCAAGTTTTGAATTCCATGTTTTTGCACGAAGCAATGCAGGCGGGGATGGATTCGGCTATTATCAGCGCTAATAAGATTTTGCCGATCGCCAAAATCGACCCCAAACACCAGGAAATCTGCCGCAAACTGATCTACGACGAACGGGAGTTCGACGGCGATATTTGCGTTTATGACCCCTTGGGCGACCTGACAACGGTGTTTGCGGGCAAAACTACCAAGCGCGATCGCACCCAAGACGAAAACCTCCCCGTAGAAGAAAGATTGAAGCGCCACATCATCGACGGCGAAAGAATTGGATTAGACATCCAACTCGCCAAAGCCTTAGAAACCTATCCGCCGCTGCAAATTATCAATACCTTCTTGTTAGACGGGATGAAAGTAGTCGGAGAATTGTTCGGTTCGGGACAAATGCAGCTACCATTTGTATTGCAGTCCGCAGAAACCATGAAAGCGGCAGTTGCCTATTTAGAACCGCACATGGAAAAGTCCGAATCCGGGGACAACGCTAAAGGCACATTCATCATTGCAACTGTTAAAGGCGACGTTCACGATATCGGCAAAAACTTGGTTGATATTATTCTATCAAACAACGGCTACCGAGTGATTAATTTGGGAATTAAACAGCCAGTTGATAATATCATCGAAGCCTACGAGAAGCACAAAGCCGATTGTATTGCGATGAGCGGTTTGCTGGTAAAATCCACCGCATTTATGAAGGAAAATCTGGAAGTATTCAACCAGAAAGGTATCACTGTTCCCGTAATTTTGGGCGGCGCGGCTTTGACTCCCAAGTTTGTGCATGAAGATTGCCAAAATACTTACAAAGGTAAAGTTGTTTACGGCAAAGATGCGTTTTCTGACTTGCATTTTATGGACAAACTGATGCCAGCAAAATCTGCTGGTAACTGGGAAGATTTGCAAGGATTCTTGGATGAAGCTGAAAATGGTAACGGGGCGGTGAAAGAAGCTAAAACTTCGGTAGAAACTGCGGTTGAGGATGCCAATAAAGCAGACATTCCGGTGATTGTTGATACCAGGAGATCCGAAGCAGTTGACGCAAATATCGATCGCCCGAATCCTCCTTTCTGGGGTACAAAACTGTTCTCGCCAGAAGAAATCCCCTTTGAAGAGATTTTCTGGCACTTAGATTTGCAAGCATTAGTTGCGGGACAGTGGCAATTCCGCAAGCCAAAAGACCAATCGCGGGAAGAATACGACGCTTTCTTAGCTGAGAAAGTCTATCCGATATTGGAAGAATGGAAACACAAAATTATCACTGAAAAGTTACTGCACCCGCAAGCAATTTACGGGTATTTTCCCTGTCAAGCTGAAGGCAATTCTTTGCATCTGTACAACCCGGAAATTATGGATAATGGGCAAGATGTATCGACACCCGCTGCAACATTGACATTTCCCCGGCAAAAATCGGCGCGCAGGCTGTGCATTGCCGATTTCTTTGCGCCGAAAGAATCCGGTAAAATCGATGTTTTTCCGATGCAAGTAGCGACGGTGGGAGAAGTTGCTACCGAGTACGCGCAAAAGCTATTTGCTAACAATCAATATACCGATTATCTCTACTTTCACGGGTTGGCGGTACAGACGGCGGAAGCGGTAGCAGAATGGACTCACGCGCGAATTCGCCGGGAATTGGGTTTTGCTAGCGAGGAACCGGACAATATTCGGGATATGCTGGCGCAGCGATATCGCGGTTCGCGCTACAGTTTCGGCTATCCGGCTTGTCCGAATATGGCGGATCAGTACAAGCAATTGGATTTGCTAAAGTGCGATCGTATAAACCTGTACATGGATGAAAGCGAACAACTTTATCCGGAACAATCCACTACGGCAATTATCACCTATCACCCAGCCGCTAAATACTTCACTGCTTAGGATCGCTCCTGTAAATAACTTACAATTTTAATTATTGTGGGATGGGCGTCCCGCCCGTCTATAAGGGACGGGCGTCCCGCCCATCCCACAAATATGTGTAAATTATTTAATTCTCATTCCTTAATTTGTAGGGTGCGCACTGCGCACCTTACTTCTATAGACAAGATTGCATAAGTCTTTGATGGATCAAAAAACCGCCGATGTCAGTAGGGTGCGCATTGCGCACGGCTGGATTTGTTAAAGTGCGATCGTATAAACCTGTATATGGATGAAAGCGAACAACTTTATCCGGAACAATCCACTACGGCAATTATCACTTATCACCCAGCGGCTAAATACTTCAGTGCTTAAGTAGTGGAGTGCGGGCGGAGCAAATCCCTCTCAATGTAGGGTGCTAATTCAGTAGGGTGCGCAATGCGCACGGCCGTGCGCATTGCGCACCCTACATTGAGAGCTATAAACCTAATTGACTATCATAAAAGCATTACGCACGACCGATTGATGTTCTGCTTAGTCAATAGGATCTGCGGTCATGTATGGCTCTGAGATGTGCCAGGCTCGATCGATGCTTGATGCCACCTCCGACAAATGAGCGGAGCAGGCGTGTAAAGAGGAAGACAGTTGTGCGCGGCGCGAGTGCTTTATCTTTTGCTCCATCCTTTTCAATCTTGGCGGACAAAACGTGCAGGAACTCCGCTAGGGCATCATACTTCAAATTGCCGACATCCTCAGCCAATTCCGTTAAGTTGCCCGCATATTTTTCGACGTTCTGAGGATGGATCATTGGGTTCTCCTGACTGTTTGGTGATACACAAACCGCATATTTTTACGGAGATGGTATCACAGAGTCGTGAACAGTGCGCATTGCGCACCCTACATTGAGAGCTATAAACCTAATTAATTATGCTCGAATTAAACCTATAAAAAAGCACCTTAAAAAAGTGCTTTCATGAACATGAAGTTTGATTGTCCCACCAAACTTTTACAAGTGATTCCGGGGAGTGCGGGCGCCTGCGGATGCTCCGGCCATCGAAGCAACCAAACCCAATAGCGATCCGAACAAAAATGACCAACCAGCTTTTGCAGCATTTTCAGCAATATTGCGAGCATCCTGAGCAGATACGTTAGGCGCTTGGTTCGGCAAATTCACTCCGCCTTGCTGTGCTTGATTAATTGCTTCTCCGGCATTTGCAGCCACAACTCCAAAAGTACCGGCTACGCCATTTGCTAACAGCCAAGAGCCAATTGTTAAGGTAGTTGCCCACAAAATGGCCCCGTTCAAAAGCGCGGTGCTGCGGTTCATCGGGCCGCAAGCGCGAGCAGTTACCCAACCGCCAACGCCCAAGCTAATTAACAAACTGATAATTGACCAAATTCCGACTCCAGTACCTACGCTGCTGGCTATACTCCGGGGAGCTCCGGAATTAGCAATGTTGCTCAAGCCGATCGCAGCACCCAACGCACTTAACACCAGTTGCGTGCCGATCGCAATTACCAAACCTGAAAAAATTGGGCCCCACCGCACTAGATCGTGATATTCCATGACCGGCTTAACTAAAGTCTGCTCGGTAACAACGTTATCTACAGGTCTATTTACGTATGCCATAGCTTTTCCTTTCCTTTGAGAGTTGGTTTATTTTTTAACAATCTTTCACCTAAGTATTGATTGTGGCTGAGATTGATAGAAACCATATCTGCCTGGGGAAATAACCAGTATCTATGTCTGAAGAAAGAAACTAAAAAGTCATCAGCCCTAAGCCCGCAGCTATTAGCTAATAACTGCGGGCTTAGGGCTGATAACCAATAACTTTTTTATCCAGTTAAAAAAGTTCCCTGATGTATAGAGGAAAGAGAACTTAGCGCAATCTGACAGCAGTCCCAACGGCAGTAATCAACAGCAAAGCCCCCGAAGAGTCTACATTAATCGTGCCGGTGTCAACTTCCACCCCGATTACGGCATTAGCACCCAGGCGCCCGGCCCGTTTTTCCAGTTCCGCGAGGGCATCTCGCTGTCCTTTGAGAAACACTTCCTCGTAACTGCCGGTGCGCCCGCCGATGATGTCGCGAATGCCCGCGAAGAAATCTCGCAGGGCGTTTGTGCCGTAGACAACCTCGGCAGTTACAATTCCCAAGTAAGATTGAATTTCTGCTCCTTGGATGATATCAGTTGTTGTTACAATCATCAGTTGGCCTCAAGTGCGAAAATTTTGAGTTGGTCGATTTCTGTAGGTTTACTACATCTCGCCGCTCAAAGATTCCAGGCAAACTCTAAGCTGTAAGCTTGTTAAGCTGACACCAATTCGCTCTTTTATTCCACACACTCTTTGAAACAAATGGCCGTTCACAAAAAAAGTCTCTTGGTATTCAGTACGCTGTTGATAGCAGGATGCGCTGTGGCAGTCCCGCTTCGGGCGCTCTCAGCAGAAACGCCTGTGGAAGTTAAAGCTCAAAATAATTCAAATTTAGATGCTCTGCTGCGGCAAGGACGCGAGTTGGTAGATTTAGGAGACTACACTCAGGCGATCGCCATTTATCAGCAAGCAGCCCGTTTAGATGCGGAAAACCCGCGTATTTTTTCCGGGATTGCCTACCTACAAGCGCGTCAGGGCAACTATCAAGCCTCAGTGGAATTTTACCAACAGGCGATCGAGCTTCAACCCAAAAATGCTGACTTTCAATACGCCTTAGGATATGCTATGGCGAACCTGCAAAACTATCCCGCAGCAGCAGCAGCTTACCGCCGCGCCGCTGCCCTCGATCGCAAAAATGTCAACGCCCGAATCGGACTTGGAGTAGTGCTGTTTCAGCAAAAAGATTACAGCGGTGCATTTAAAGCATACCAAGAGGCGATCGCCCTCGATCCAAAAAGCTGGCAAGCTTATTCTTCAATGGGTTTAGTATTGATCCAGCAGGGAAATTTTGCCAGTGCTGTCACCGTACTCAAACAAGCAGCCAAACTCGCTCCCAAACAAGCCAGCATCCAGTTAAAATTAGGTACTGCCCTGCTTCGCAGCGACAACACTTCCGAAGGGCTTGCAGCTTTTGAAGAAGCTTCCAAATTGGAGCCTCGGAATCCAGAAGTGCAGCTAGAAATTGGCGAACTTCTCAAGGGGCAAAATGACTTAGACGGAGCCATCGTAGCTTATAAGCGGGCGATTGACGTGCGCCCGAATCTAGTGGAAGCATACGCTGCGATCGGGGAAATTCAACTACAAAAACAAGATTTCTCAGGAGCAATTATCACTTTTCGGCGAGTGATCCAACTCGATCCAGACCGAGCAGAAGCTTATTATAATATGGGTAAAGCATTCAAAGCGCGCGATCGCACATCCGACGCAATTCAAGCTTTTCAACAAGCCCTCGACACTTACCGCCAGCAAGGAAACAATGATGGCGCACAAAAAGCCGAGGCGGCGCTTAATGAACTAAAGTAATTAGTCAATTGACAGTTGATAGTTGATAGTGTTTCTGATGGGTCAGAATCAACAATCCCCGATCGCGCTACACCTCAGAAACCGGGTTTCTTCAGACAATCTCGTGGGGAAGCGTAAATTGTCGCAGGAACCCGGTTTCTTGGATAGTTAGCCGATCGCGATCGAGCAATTTTTTCTGTTTTTTCAACCTCGCGCTCTAACAAAATTGAGTTAATGTCCTGGCTTTTGTCGCGGTTGCGAAATTGCTCTAAAAGTCGGAAGAAAGAGGCAAAAGCAGCTTTTCCGTCAGCGCACTTGAACAGGATAATTGTGTCCCAGGAATTGGCAGTTTGAATGGAAAAGTGGACTTGCAACCAGGGTTGAAATTCTTGGTAAAAATCTAATTCTTCTTCTTCTGTTGGCATAATTCCCATTTCCTGGCGAGCAAATTTGTACCCGACTAGGAATTGTCGCAGCGCGGTAACTGAAGCCGTACCAATATAGAGTCCGGGTTTCTGTTCTATTTTTTTAAGGAGTTCAAAAAGGTTACTCATTTTCAGATACTTTTACAAATTTTCTAATTCTGTCATAACAAATTGATCGCTATGACAGTGAAAGTCTTTTAACCAATCATCTCGCGATAATCCTCGTGCAGAAAGGTTATCGAAGACTTTGCCCCTAACTTCGACAGCAAAATGTTGACCGTTGACTGTGATAGACTCGTAAATCCCCTGTTCTCCGAGGCGATCGCTGAGAATATAGTCTTCACCATATCGTGTCGTCAGTCTTAGAATCTTTTTCTCAATTCCTCGATCGCGCAACCACTAGATTATGGCTCTAGCACACTCAGCACATTCGAGAAGGTCAAATTGGCAGGTGATTTGCCAGACTTCCTGATAAACTTCCTCGTCAGTCCAGTCACTGAGATATTTGATGCTGATAGAACTCCCTCCTCAAAAGCTTGATTCAATTGCAATTATAACAGCCAGATTTTCCAGAGGAACTGAAGAGAAGCATCTCGGAGAGTCGGTGCGTCAGAATCAAAAATCTCCGATAGTGCGGGTCAAAGAAACCGGGTTTCTTCAGACAATCTCGTGGGGAAGCGTAAATTGTCGCAGAAACCCGGTTTCTTGGATGGTTGGGCGATCGCGCAGGGCCTCAGAAACCGGGTTTCTCAGAAAAATCTCGTGAGGATGCCAAAATTATCGCAGAAACCCGGTTTCTTGGATGGTTGGGCGATCGCGCTGCAACTCAGAAACCGGATTTTTTAGATTGTCCCTTACAGACTAGCTTTTTAATTCACGTTAAATTTCAGCACTCTATAACAACCGGCTCTCCTGGCTATCCGGTGATTGATATAGCTTATGTGTTTCAGGGTAAGGATTTCAGCGATTTTATCACTAAACTTCTGTACTTTCCGATACACTTCCCACCACAAATCCAAGAGAGCCTAACAACCTTGGGGGTTCACATAGTTGATTACGTTGTTCTGGTTTCAGGCTATCATAATTGTTGTTTGACGGAAACTCCTTGATACCAATAATATTTTTGAACTCACTGGTTTTAAAATTACGCCGACCATAAATTTCTAGACAAAGAGGTGTCCGATTGTTCTTTGCTGTTCTGAGAAGAGCTTCATATTGACCGGAATTTTGTTTATACTCTCGCCCAATTTTTGATAAATCTTGATCTACATTCCTAATAATAGACACCTCGTATTCAGGTTGTTTGTCTGGAGGTTTATCGGTCACAACTAAAGTAGTGTCAACTTCATAGTTATTCAATTTTTTTATGTACACATCCTGTATTGTTGTTGCTATCCATACTGGACGAGGTAGCGGTGGCTGACAGTAAGGAGTCAGAATACATATTGCTTGAGGCACTTGGGATATATTCACGAAAAATTCTATTGTTTTGACAACTCCCCCGAATAAAGCCGTGCCAAATATCAGATTTTTTACCCGCTTGCCTGCTACCTTCAACTTTTTTTTCCAGTCGGAACTTGGTGGAGTCTGACCTGAATTTTGTGGAGTCTGACCTGAATTTTGTGGAGTCTGACTTGGATCTGGTACGGTCTGACCTGAATTTGGATTATTCTGTGTATTGTTCATATACTAACTCCTCTCTTGTTTTGAAGATAACTTACTCACACCCTTTGCTAAACTTGAGTTCAACGTAAGCACAATCAGAAATATCACACTACCCCGCTCCCCCATAGATGCAGAAGTGGGTAAGAATTGTTGTTTACACAACCGATGCTAATAGAGCTAATATCAATGCTGACGTTCGGGAACTTTCACCAGCAATAGCTGGCTCGGATGAAAAATTTTATTCAGCTAGTCCCCAATGCTCGTAACTTACAACAGAAGTCAATTTCTACTGATGTTTACAATTTTCAATACAAGGTATCCGGAAAAATTTTTATATTTTTGGAAATTAGGCTAAGATGAAACTGCCACACTAATAACTAATGACTGATAACTCCAAACCGCCGTTATACGAGATGAATCCACTCGGTCGATTTTCCGATCGCACCGCCGATTATGTCAAATACCGTCCGACTTATCCAGCCGCTGCGATCGATGCGATTTTAGCAGGACTTGGGGAACCTTCACAGTTAACCGCAGCAGATATTGGTGCAGGTACGGGGATTTCTTCCCGTTTGTTAGCAGAAAGAGGCCTTCGAGTATTAGCAATTGAGCCCAATACCGAGATGAGACAAGCGGCCGCAGCTCATCCTTTAGTAGAGTTTAGAGACGGAACGTCGGAAGCCAGTAATTTGCCTGACCAATCACTCGATTTAGTCGCGTGTTTCCAGTCTTTCCACTGGTTCAATCCTGTTCTAACTTTACCAGAATTTCGGCGAATTCTCAAGCCGTCGGGAAGGTTGGCTGTAGTTTGGAATTTGCGCGATCGCGCGGATGCGCTGACAGAGGGCTACACTCAAATTGTTAAAAGCGCTTCCAACAATCATCCTGCCTCCAAGCGAGATCGCTCGATCGAACCTTTGCTTGCGAGTGCAGATTTTACTGATGTGCGATCGCTCGAATTTGCTAACAAACAAGATCTAGATTTAGCAGGGTTAATCGGGCGGGCACGAAGCTCATCTTATATGCCGAACTCCGGATCTCCCTTGCAGAAACTTATCTCGGATTTAACCGAACTTTATCAAGCTCACTGCGGCGATCGCGGCTTTGTTTCATTGGTTTACAAAACAATAGTTTATCTGGGAAATCCTACGGATTGTTAAATTTTTCTGTAAAATAGATAAATGAAAAGTTATGTGGTATGATGCTCGGCAAATTGGCGGGGCGAGCTATCGGTAAATTCAAGAGGAAATAAAGGCGATCGCACAGCAGGACTTGGTAAGAACTCCATCTTTTGTAAGATGCTCCAACTAATCTCTTAAGATGAATCTATTTCTATTGATAGAGCCCGCAAAGTTGTTAACATTTGTAAAATGAGCAAAACATCCTATCCCAGAGCTTCATCTATGCAAACGTATGACGTGATTATCATAGGAGCAGGTCACAACGGGCTGGTCTGTGCGTCTTATCTCCTCAAAGCCGGATATACGGTTCTTTTGTTAGAAAAACGTTCGGTTCCCGGCGGCGCCGCGACTACCGAAGCTGCGATTCCCGAATTACCCGATTTTAAATTCAACTTGTGCGCGATCGACCACGAATTTATCCATTTAGGGCCGGTCGTAGAAGAATTAGAACTGGAAAAATACGGATTAGAATATCTTTACTGCGATCCAGTGGCGTTTTGTCCGCATCCAGACGGCAAATATTTCTTAGCGCACGGTTCCGTAGAAAAAACTTGTGCAGAAATTGCCCGCTACAACGAACGCGATGCGAAAAAATATGCCGAATATACAGATTTTTGGCAGCGCGCTTTAAGCGCGATGATTCCGATGTTTAACGCGCCGCCAAAGTCTATAATAGATATTGCCGGTAACTACGATATTGCCAAACTCAAAGACTTATTTTCAGTCATTGGTTCTCCAGACAAAACGCTGGACTTTATTCGCACGATGATTACCAGCGCTGAGGACATTCTCAACGAGTGGTTTGATGAGGAATTTTTGAAAGCACCTTTGGCAAGACTGGCCGCAGAATTGGGCGCGCCTCCTTCACAAAAAACCATTGCTGTAGGCGCAATTATGATGGCGATGCGCCACAATCCGGGGATGGCGAGGCCGCGCGGAGGAACGGGTGCATTGGTGCAAGCGCTGGTCAATTTAGTGAAAACCTATGCGGGTGTAATACTTACCGACCAGCACGTCGAGAAAATATTAGTTGATAACGGCCGCGCTGTCGGTGTTAGAGTTGCAGGCGGCACCGAATATCGCGCTACTAAAGGTGTGATTTCTAATATTGATGCGAAGCGCTTGTTTCTGCACTTGATGGATGATAGCGATGTTGACAGTGCCGATCCGAATTTGCGTGAAAGATTGGAGCGCAAAATTGTCAATAACAATGAGACAATTCTGAAAATAGATTTAGCTCTCAATGAGGTACCTAAGTTCGATCGCTGGAACCATCGAGACGAATATTTAATGGGTTCTGTTTTAATTGCTGACTCGGTGAAACACGTGGAAATTGCCCACAGCGAGCCTGCGATCGGCAAAATCCCCGATTCCGATCCGTCGATGTATGTCGTGTTTCCGACGGTACGAGACCCGTCAATGGCTCCCCCCGGACATCACACGGCTTGGATTGAATTTTTTGCTCCCTACCAGATCGAAAATGCTGAAGGAACTGGCCAGCACGGTACGGGTTGGACGGACGAGCTGAAAAACAAAGTTGCCGATCGCTGCATTGACAAATTAGCAGAATACGCGCCCAATATCAAGAACTCAATTATCGGCCGCCGCGTGGAAAGTCCGGCAGAATTGGGAGAGCGTTTGGGGGCGCTGAAGGGAAATTATTACCACGTTGACATGACGCTGGATCAGATGATATTTTTCCGTCCGTTACCGGAGTTGGCGAATTACAAAACGCCGATCGACGGTTTGTTCCTCACCGGTGCGGGCACGCACCCCGGCGGCTCGATTTCCGGGATGCCGGGACGCAATACGGCTCGGGTGTTCATGCACTCGCAACAGCCGATCGCGCAAACCTTGAGCGATGCGGCTAATTCTCTGAAATCGACGGCTAAGTCGGTGTTTCGGATTAATTAGAAGTAAGATTTTTAACCGCAGATGAACGCAGAGGAACGCAGATAAATCATATCTGTGTTTTTTTCTGTTAATTTATTCAGTCTGCCAGTATAGATTCTGCTTGATGGCGCATCAGGGGAAAACGAAGGGCGATCGCACTCAACACTTTATCTAACTCAGGGGCATCTTTGTCAAGATTTGGCTCCGGCTCCCGTTCCTTCAAATCTGTTAAAATATTCAGGATTATAATCGCTAGCAGTTCATCAGCATCATCCAACAAACTTAATAGTTGCTTGATATCTTCTTTCGCACCCAACCAATACCTCGCTCCCAGCAATTCAGCTTTTATTGGTAAAGGAAGCTCAAGTTTTAGATACTTTTCCAGTTTGGGCAATAGCTGCGATGTGCCTAAAAGTCCTATAGAATTAGCAGCATAGCCTCTAACTGCTCGATCCTCATCTGCATCAAGCAGCGAAAGTTCGAGAGTTTTTATTGCTTCAGGGTCTTCTAAATATCCGAGAGTTTCTGCTGCTGATGCGCGCACCAGTGCTGAAGGGTCATTTCTTAAGATATGCTCTATTGGTGCGATCGCAGGAGTATAACCGAGTTCGCCCAGCGCCTCAACTGTTTCAGATCTAACCAGTTTTTCAGGATCTTTCAGCAGTGGCATTAATGCAGCGCCTACTATTTCTACTTCTTCGATTCCTAGATAACCCAAAGCTTCTGCTGCATGAGATCGAATTAATTCATCCGAGGACTTTAGCAATCTTAATATCTTCGGTACAGCCTCATAAACTTCTGCATCTACAAGCTGTAGGAGTGCCTCTGTTTGCAGGGCATAATCATCAGAATCGCAATAATCTAGCAGTTTTTCAGTTGTCAGCACATTCATAATTTTTTAGAGCCTCTTAATTTTGGTTTGGCAGTGCCGTCCCCATTTCTTGCTTGTATATTTAGCGATCGCACTCGTAAATAAATACTTTAAACAAGTGATATTTCATAACTTTGCGGTGATATTTCATTCTTGATAAGCTTATCTCTTTGCCTTTTTCTTCTTTTTCTTATTGCCACTGCGGCGGCTTCTCCTATCATCAACTGCTTTCTGGGTAGTTTGAATTTTATCTAATTCTGCCTTATCTTTATTTTGTCTAGCTTGCTCTTTCAGGATTTTTAGCGCTGCAAGGATATCTGGCGCTTGACCTGTTTGGATCAGTTGGTTCGCTTTTTCTACTATACCCGTATCGGCGACGTTACCTTCCGAAGTCATGTTTCTGTTGTGCCATAGTGTTTAAATCCTAATAATTTTAAAGGAAAAAGCCCATCGCCCCTCAATAAATCCTCTAACCTAGTACGAGCGAATAATTTCAATTCTAACATAACGGGCCAGTTCCTCCTCTTTGAAAACTCACTGCGCTAACCTTGTTGAACCATCAACATCAGAAATCTCAGGATTTGTTCGACTGGCGGCAGGGGATAATCGCTGAGGTCGAGCGTCACGTTCTCCTAAGATTATCACAAATTCATCCTTTGTGCAGATGGAAATTATGCCTTAAATAATGAGAAACTTATATTAGCGTTACCCATTTTTTAGCGATGACAAACCGAGTTTTGATTGTCGGGGGTCGGGGACGAATTGGCAACAGCGTTGCTCAAGACCTTGTTACCCACACCGACGCCGAAGTTACTATTACCGGACGCGACCCCAATGGCTCTCTTCCACCAGAGTTGCCGCCGGATCGATCGCGCTATTTAGCTTTAGATTTAGCAGACAGTGCTGCTTTGCGCCAAGCAGTTTCATCCTCTAACCTCATCGTTCACTGTGCCGGGCCTTTTCACTACCGAGATGCCGGCGTATTGAAAACTTGCATCGAAGCAGGTGTTAATTATACCGATGTCAGCGACAGCCGCAGTTTTACTCGCCGAGCTTTAGACTGCCGGGAAACTGCTAAAAATGCCGGGGTGACAGCGATTATCAATACGGGCATTTTTCCGGGAATTTCTAACAGCATGGTGCGCCGAGATGTGGAGCAATTAGATAGCGCAGAACACATTCATTTGAGTTATGTTGTCGGCGGTTCTGGCGGTGCTGGCGTTACCGTCATGCGTACTACTTTTTTAGGTTTGCAAACTCCTTTTGATGTTTTGGTTGATGGCAAATTACAGCAAATTAAACCCTACACCGATCGCGAAACGATAGAATTTCCCGCACCCTACGGCAAAACAGGCGTTTACTGGTTCGATATGCCGGAAGCAATTACTTTGCCTGAAACTTTCCCAGTGAAAAGCGTGATTACTAAATTTGGCACTTCTCCCGACCTTTACAATCACCTTACCTGGTTTGTTGCTAAATACTGGCCGGATAGCTGGCTGAAAAATAATTCAGTCATTGAGTTTTTGTCCTATGTCAGCTACGGGATGACGGCTGTTAGCAATAATTTTAGCGGTGTGGGCGTGGCTGTGCGATCGCAAGTGAGCGGCTTCAAAAACGGTCAGCCCGCGAAAGTGCGATCGACAGCGGTACACCCAAATGCTGCCGCTGCTACGGGCATCGGTACTGGCAGCATCGCTCAATTGATGTTGGAAGGAAAACTTACAAAACCGGGGGTTTGGTCGGTTGAACAGGCTCTTTCTACTGAGCTGTTTGAAGGGGCTATGCAGAGTCGAAACCTCAACATTGAGCAGGTTTTCTTGTAGTTCGATCGGGTATTTATGCAAGTTTTGATGTTTGGTGCATGGGCTTTTTTTTGATGAACCGCGAAGACGCGAAGCACGCGAAGGAAGAGGAAAGAAGAGTAAGGGTTTGCCATTGATGGGAGAACCGCTAGATAGAATTTTTTGCGGAAGGGGATCGCCCCTCACACTAGATGAGTTCCGCTGGTTTAACTAATCTATCTTTTGGTAGAAGTAATGGTAACAAGCAGGGGCTTAGTATGTTGCACATCACGATAAATATCCCTGTTCGATCGCTCTTTGGTAGCTGCGACAAAGATGGCGCTTCAACCAAGGTTCTTGACGCGCGATCGCCCGATCGGGATCACAAACACGATAATTTTTGCGACAAAATACGAGGAGACGTTGATATGAAGCGGGTTTTAAAAGCTCTTGGACAAACATTGAGTCAAAGCATTTTGCTGGTATGTACGCTGGCTTTGCTCGTTCTGGCCGGTCTAGCGGTAGCACCCAGTCAGGCTGCTTACGCAGGTCAACACAGCAGTCAGGCGCAGCCGGAGGCTAAAATTACTGACCCCGCAGAAAGTTTCGAGGATCTCAATCCCCAAGCAGCTTACGAAGATATCGTCAATACAGCTCAAAATCCTGCCAAGGTCGAGAAGGTTTACGATGAAAGCTTAAAGGAATACAAGCAAGAGCACCCGCAAGAAAGCATTGTTCAAAAAGCTGAAGAGCTGCTCGAAAAGGTCACGGGCAAGGAATAAATTAACAATTTTTTATTTTACTCAAGTTGCTAAATATGCAGCTTGGGTGACGACAAATAAGAGCAGAGATTGCGACTCATATCATGTCCTCTCTAACAATCCAAACAAAATTGGTTTGTAGTGAGGACTTTAGTCCTGTTATTGATGCGGACTAAAGTCCTCACTACAAACCTTTCTAATAATAACAACAACAAAGTTTGTTGGTAGTGAGGACTTTAGTCAAACGTAATTTATGCGGACTAAAGTCCTCACTACCAACCTTTTTTATTGACTGGCGCGATATCATTTGAATCTACTAATTATGTAGGTGCGCATTGCGCACCTTACGTCGTTTAATTAGGGTTTTTAACGCCTTGGTTTTTGTATCCGAGTTGTTTCTCCCTGCCGATGCTCCGTCTTTGGAGGATAGCAGATTCATCCCTCAGGAAGATGAATAAATAGGGATGAAAAAGATACATTTAAGAAAAGTTGCAGTTAGATAAAAGGTAAAAAATATCATGAGCGATGACATAAAAACGGTGAAGCAACCTGATGCTAACCTCGACCCGCTGTCAGGGGAAACCGGAGCTCATCCTGTGGGAACGGGTATCGGTGCTGCGAGTGCTGGTGCTGCTGGCGCTGCGATCGGCGGTGCGATCGGCGGGCCTGTAGGAGCTGTTGTAGGTGCTGTTGTGGGCGCGTTTAGCGGCGGTTTGGCGGGTAAAGGTGTCGCAGAGTCGATCGACCCCACAGTAGAAGATGCTTACTGGCAAAACAACTATAGCTCCCGTCCTTACGCGGACACCAGCACAACTTACGAGGACTATCAGCCTGCATACCGCACCGGTTATGAGGGGTACAGCCACTATCGCGGTAGTGGTAAGAGCTTCAATGAGATCGAAAACGATTTGCAGCGCGATTACGAAACAAATCGCGGTAAGTCCAACGTGACTTGGGAAAAAGCTAAGCACGCCACGCGCGACGCTTGGGATCGGGTGGAACGCGCTGTTCCTGGCGACATTGACAAAGACGGCCGCTAAAGGCGCCAGCAAGTATTTTTCAGTCTTGGACGCACATAAACTCGATCGTTCGGGAGTTTTTTACCAGCGCTGCATTCAGCAGCGAAGTGTTTTGGTAAAAAAAAACAGGTTTTTGCGTCTTGGACTGTGCTTGATATCTGATATCCTGTGCGATCGATTGACCACAATAAGTAAGGTTAGTAGTGCGGACTTAAGTCCGCTCTCATGCTGCGGACTTAAGTCCGCACTACAAACGAAGTAAGGTTCGTAGTGCGGACTTAAGTCCGCTCTCATGCTGCGGACTTAAGTCCGCACTACGAACTGTTTTTTTATGGTAATCGAGCGGACATGATATCAGACTATTTTCAACGCGAGTTTAGCAAAGTTATTGGGGATTTTCTGCCCTTCTCTACATCGGGGAGGGGTATTTTTAGTATGCGTTGAAATCGCTTTTTTCAGACAGCAAGATTTTTCCACGGTTGGTTGTCCGGCTGGGGGCGCAAAAAAACTTATTAAGAAGGGAGTTTGAGATGGACATTTTTTTTTGACTCTTAGGCTTAAAATTAAACTAAGGAGCGCGAATTAAATAACTTATAATTTTAATTGTTATTGTGGGATGGGCGGGAGAGCCCGTCCAAAAAGGGCGGGCTCTCCCGCCCATCCCACTTTCAAGAGTGTAAGTTATTTAATTCTCATCCCTAATTCAGGAATCGGGCATCGATCGCATATTTCGGTCATTCTTCGCAATCTGCGCCATTCTATCCCAGCCGGAGCGTAAAGCGTCGGTTGCTTCAAGTCCGATAATTGTTAAGAATCTAAATCCTTTCATTCAAAATCGGTATAACTTGTGGATGCAATGTTGGAAAGAGCTTGGACACTCAAGCAAAATTTAATTGACTTTGTGCTGGATGCTGAGGGAGAGTTGGCGGTAGCTTTGGAAGCTTTTGCCGCAATTCGCTCGACGGGCGAGCGCTACGATATTGCTCAACAAAATCAGGTAATTGACAGTTTTACAGTCGAAGGTAAAGTCGGAAACAAAACGCCGATCGACCTTTTTGTCGAAAGTCAGCCGGATTTAACCGAGAGCGAGATCAGTTTGCTAAAAAGTTGGGGCCAAAAAAGCTTCCCCGGTTTGTTTGAAATTACTCAAATTTCGCCTGACAGCTTTGAACTGATGAACTGGCTGACAGCGAAGCACTACTCTGTCAAGCCCAACAGCGCTAATTTTCTGCAAGAAATGTCTCGCTTTAAGTTAGGAGAAATCTTGCGGGCTCGGATTGCGCCTCTCACCGATGAGGCGTGGATACTGTCGGGGCCTCCGATTCCGATGGGGAAATTGGGTAAGCCGAAGTTGGCGGTGGCGATCGGCAATTTCAAGCAAAATTACAAAAATAACCTGTACAGCGACGCCCCAGAACTGTTAGAGCAAGCTTGGAAGTCGGTAGAACAGTATCACGACGATTTTACCGAATTTTTTGGCAGCGAAGAAGTGACGCTATCGGGATATCACCTCAACAAACAGTTGGCCGAATTTCAGGAGGTAATGAGTAAAAAACGCTTAGCTGATATCGGCATCGATCAAAGTAAATCTCTCGCGGATATCGTTGAAGATGCCGGAATCGATCCAGAAGAAATCAAAGCAGTCGCCATCGCAGCAGCAGGCGCCGATACTAAAGCAGTTGAGGTGGCGATCGACAGCAATGCTAGTTCAAAAATGGTAACGCCGAAAGTCGAATTGCCCGATCGCTTCAAAAAAGCCGAAAAGGTGACAGCGCTTTCTCATCCCCGCTGGGGACAAACCTTTTTGTCTAACTACAGCCAGTTTACCGAAATGCTCGCAGCCGAGGACTTTTCAACAATTCCCGGTTACGAGAAAATGGTTCGCAGCTATCTAGAAGATCCGGCAATTAATGCCTGGATTTGGCGGCGGTTAGCTAAAGTTAATCCAGCGAAATTATCACAAATCTTGCAAACAGTATTCCAGCGCACCGACTTTCAGATCGATCGCGATTTAGATGCCCTGCTGCAAGAGTATAAAAAACCCTTAGAACCCGAACTCCCGGAAATTGCTAGCGTTCCCCTGCACCTGCACAACTTATTTCAGGAAGCTTTAGGCGAAGTTCACAAGTCAAAGTCCAAACCGCAGGACAAAAAGAAAAGCTCTAAGGGCTTTAAATCCTGATTGTGCGATCGCGAGGGGGACGAACTCACGGCATTTGATATCAGAGTCGGTTTTAACCGACTTAAGCTCTTTCGGCAGGGGTTTAAACCCCTGCCGGACTCAGGCACAAGCCAAAAGCTCGATCGAGCTTTTAAGCTGTTCTACATTTAAATTGTATGTCAAAAATCACTTCAACACTCTTGTGGGATGGCTTTGAGCAGCGTCCCGAATATACAATTTAAATGTGCAACCTCACAATAGAAAATTCAAAACTCTTTTGAGTAATCTTACTTAGAAAAATATTTGTTTTGTTACTAAAGATTTCTGGCACTCTCTATCAGTGTCGCTCTCCGGGAACTCGCACCGCAAATCTCGCTCTGGCGGTGAGAATTTAAATTCAGGTGTTTTTATACTTGACTCAAATAACTGCTATCCTTGTAGAAAGTAAATAGACAAGCTAACGATCGCAAGTTTGAGCACTTACTACAATGATCCAAAAAGTATTTAAGCATTTGGACGAGTTGCAGGGACATATCGAGCAACTGCTTCCAGAGCAAAAGGCGATTTTAAACACGAATGTCAACCATTTATCCGCATCTTTACATGAATTGGTAGCCGAGTTGCAGCCGCTTTACAATGGCAAAGCATCCCGACCCGGCAAATACAAAATATCAAGTTTTCACCCAGAAATTGCACATCAAGCTGCGATAATCAGACAGCTAGAAACACAGTTAGAGCAAAGTCAGGCACAGTACAAAAAGGTGACTCAGGCACTGACAAAAGGAGAAGCCAGACTGCAAACTATCCTGCGGAACTCTTCCGATTTAATTACAATTATTGAAGCAGACGGGCGGATACGAGAGCAAAGTCCGGTTGCAGTAGAACGGATTTTAGGCTACAAACCAGAACAAATAATCGGTAAATTTCAGAGCGATTTACTGCACCCAGATGATTTACCAGTTTGGGAAGTATATTTTGCTAAATTGCTCAAACAGCCGGGTATTGCACCGCCTCTAGAATATCGCAAACGCCACGCTAGCGGTAACTGGGTGTATTTAGAAGTAATTGCTAACAATTTGCTCCACGATTCCAGCATCAACGGCATCATCATCAATTCCCGCGACATCACTGAGCGGAAGCTCTCTGCAGGAGCTTTAGAAAAATCGCAACAGCAAATCGTTAACATCTTAGAAAATATCACAGATGGCTTTTATACGCTAGACCGTCATTGGCAGTTTACCTACATCAACCCAAAAGCAGAGGAGTGCTTGCACAGAAAACGACAAGAACTTTTAGGAAGAAATATTTGGGAGCAGTTGCCCAATACCGCGAAGACAATTTTTTTCAAAGAATTTCACAAGGCGGTATCTCGTAACGTTGCTGTTAAATTTGAAGGGAATTACGAGCAGCAAAATATCTGGTTTGAAGTCGAGGCTTATCCGTCGGAAGAAGGTTTATCGGTATTCTTTCAAGATATTACAGAGCGCAAAACAGTAGAAAATGCACTGGAAAAAATTTACTCTCAGTTAGAACAGCAAACGAAGCTGCTCGATACTGTACTTTCAACTACGCCCGATCGGCTTTTGATGTTCGATCGCGCAGGGCGACTAACTTATATCAACCGCGCCGGATTAGAGCTTACCAGGCTGTCGGAGGCCTGCATTTTCGGCAAAACTTTAGAAGAGATTGGGTTGTCCCCACAACTGATCGAACTCCACAGGAATTGCTGGGAAAATGTACTAGCAACGGGACAAACTGTAACCGCAGAAACAGAGTTTATGAATCCGCGCACCGGGCGCAAAAATTATTGCAGCTACATCTTTAGCCCGATCGCGAACGCTGAGGGCTGCATCGAGGCAATTCTAGTCACCAATAGAGATATTACCGAACTTAAAGCAGCCGAAGCAGCTTTGCGGGAATCAGAATCGCGCTACCGCATTCTATCGCAAATTACCTCAGATTTTGCCTATTCTTTTAACTTATTGCCCGACCAAACTTGGGCCTGCGAGTGGATGACCGAAGCTTTTACGCGGATTACGGGTTATACTGCATCAGAAATCGCAACTTCCGGCTGGCCAGAATGCAACTGCATTCATCCCGAAGATCGAGAAATGCTGCAAGAGCAAATGCAGTCGCGCGACGGCAGCCGCAAGGAAGTTAGCGAGTATCGCATTGTGACAAAATCCGGGGAAATCCGCTGGCTGTGGGATTGCAGACAAGTTGTGTGGGATGAAGCGGCTAATCGCGCTGTCGGGATTTACGGTGCTTGTGTGGACATCACCGAACACAAGTTTGTACAGGCTAAATTGTGCGAAACTAATCAACTTTTGGAAGAGTTAATAAAAACTTTGCCGCTGGCAGTTGTCGGCATTGATGCCTCTGCTGCTGTGACGCTGTGGAATCCGGCGGCGGAGCGAATTTTTGGCTGGAAAGAGCCTGAGGTTTTGGGGGAGGTTTTGCCGATCGTCCCTAGCGATGAAATTCTCGATTTTAGTGCTATGCTTCAGTCAGAATTGGCAGGGGAAGCGCAAGTTGCCAAGCACTGCAAGCGACGGCGGAAAGACGGTTCGTTAATTGATGTCTCTATCTCGACTGCACCGCTGCGAAGTGCGAGCGGCTCGATCAGCGGCAGCATGAGGATATTTTCTGAGATTTCGGCAGTCACAGGAAAGCCGGAGCAGAAGGGCAATTTAAAGCGCGATCGATCCCAGCCATTTTGGGCGCGTTACGTCCGCATTCCTGGCATCAACAATTAAACAACATCGCAGTAATATAAGTCAAATAGGTTTGTAGTGAGGACTTTAGTCCTTCTTCACTCCAACCGGAAGGACTGAAGTCCTGACTGCAAACCTGACTTTAGTCCTTCTTCACTCAGGTTTGTAGTGAGGACTTTAGTCCTTCTTCACTCCAACCGGAAGGACAGGTTTGTAGTGAGGACTTTAGTCCTTCTTCACTCCAACCGGAAGGACTGAAGTCCTGACTGCAAACCTGACTTTAGTCCTTCTTCACTCCAACCGGAAGGACTGAAGTCCTGCAAACCTGACTTTAGTCCTTCTTCACTCCAACCGGAAGGACTGAAGTTCTGACTGCAAACCTGACTTTAGTCCTTCTTCACTCCAACCGGAAGGACTGAAGTCCTCACTACAAACCTGTTCTTTTCACTCTTCAACTCGTCTGACAGCCATGCGTTGCAGCGGCAGGCTGAGTATGCTAGAAGCAGTCAACAAATAAGAAAGAACAGTCGTCAGCTTCAAGCTGAGCAACAACCAGCTATCATCTGGTAAGTGAAGTTTCAGCCCGAAAACAGAGATGCAGTAGACTATCCAGTAAGTAAAGCTCATCTTGATCGGGATTTCTTCGCTCAAAGTGCGATCGTCCGCCCCGTAATAGTTGCACTTATCGCCCAGCAGCACTAGACCCGCAATAGAAGCCACAAAAGAAACCATAACCAGATAGTCATGCCAGTTAAGCTCTACCATTTTTAAACTCCGCTGTTATCTTAATTTTTAGAATCAGACATCAGTCTAAAGGATAAGTTTTCCCGCTCCAAGCAATAGTTACAATTTGACACAGCCGCAGTTACAAATCGCAATGAAAATTCACCGCAACCGCCCACCACAGGCTCGTTTAGTCAATCGCAAAGGACAATTCACCTTGGGTGTTGTCAAATTGGGAGTACCTCGCCTGCATTTTGCCGATCTATATCACAGGCTGCTAATTCTTTCTTGGCCGCAATTTTTCATGCTGATTTGTCTGTCGTATGTACTCACAAATTCTTTATTTGCCTTAGCTTACTTGGCGGGAGGAGATTGCATTGCTAATGCACGGCCCGGTTCATTCAAAGATGCCTTTTATTTCAGCGTGCAAACAATGGCGACAATCGGCTACGGCGCCATGTATCCGCGCACCGATTACGCTAATACTATAGTCGCGATCCAAGCGCTTTTTGGTTTGTGGGGAGTCGCAATGGTGACGGGACTGGCTTTTTCGAGATTTTCTCGACCAACTGCTAGAGTTATCTTCAGCCGCGTAGCTATAATCACTTTTTTCAACGGCGTTCCGACTCTGATGTACCGCGCAGGAAATCAGCGCTTCAACCAAATTTTAGAAGCGCAGCAGCGAGCTACTTTGATCCGCGACGAAGTAACATCGGAAGGAGAATATATGCGGCGTTTTTACGATTTGCAATTAGTGCGGAGTCAATCTCCTATTTTTGCATTAACTTGGACGGTGATGCACGCAATTGACGAAAACAGTCCTTTGTACCAGCTTACTGCTAAAGATTTGATCGAATGTCAAGCAGAAATTGTGATTACGCTAACGGGAATTGACGACACAGTTTCGCAAACTATTCACGCGCGACATTCTTTTGTAGCGTCAGAAATTGTGTGGAATATGCGGTTTGTGGATATTATTTCGAGAACGCCGGATGGCGGGCGGGTGGTTGATTATACTCGGTTTCACGATGTGAAGCCTGTGGAATGAGACAAAATTTACGCACGAGCGGCCAGAAACCGGGTTTTTGGCGAAAATACTGCACTCCCACCTTGAATTTCAGTAAAAAACCCGGTTTCTTTGGTATTGATGGAGGAGCGGCCAGAAACCGGGTTTTTTGCGAAAATACTGCATTCCCACCTTTAATCTCAGTGAAAAACCCGGTTTCTTTGGTATTGGTGGAGGAGTGCTATGAAAATTTTGATTTAGTCACTGCTAGAATACTTGTATGCCAAAAAAAGCTAATATTTATGAACTCAATAACTGCGAACATGACACTGAAAGAATTACAACCGCAACTCCTGGCGTTAACTCCCGAAGAAAAGACTCAAGCTATACTATTTTTAGCCCAAAGTTTAACCAACTTTTGGTCTGGAATTCAAAAGACTTCAGGCGTCATGGGCGGCGAAGCTTGTATCAGACAAACTCGCATTCCTGTTTGGCTGTTGATAAATTATCGCCGTCAAGGTGCTAGCGATGCTCATATTTTAAAAGGTCATCCCGATCTGAGTGCCGCCGATTTGGTCAATGCTTTTGCTTATGCTGAGGTACACATTGATGCGATCGACAGAGCAATTTTAGAACAAGAAAAAGAAAGCGACACCTAAAGGCTACTTAGAAAACCATAAGTATTAAAATAAACAAAATACTCCTCATACTATGCGAATAATTCATACTGCTGACTGGCATTTGGGACGGCGTTTTCGAGGGATCGATCGCACTTTGGAAATTGCGATCGCCCTGGAACAGATTTTGAAACAAGCCAAAGAGCTCGATGTCGATGCTGTGTTGGTCGCCGGCGACATTTTTGACGTTCCCAACCCTCCAGCGCACGCCGAGCGCATTGCCTATCAATTTTTCTGCGAACTCCAAGCAGCCGAAATTCCCGCAATTGCGATCGCCGGCAATCACGATTCAGCATCCCGCATCGACAGCATCGCCCAACTGCTATCCCTCGCCGGCGTTCGCGCTTTAGGTAAACCCAGGCGATCGGCAGACGGCGGCACAATTACTCTTAATACCAAAAGTGGTAAACTGTGCGTGGGAGCGATGCCTTTTGCTTCCGAACAAAGACTGTTAGATGCCAATTCTCTGTGGCACTCCGGCGATGCCAACCGCCGCCAAGATTACCGCGAAATTGTAGCAGATTTACTGCAAAATTTAACCGCAGATTTTCGAGACAATACTGTGAATATGCTGATGGGACACATGAGCATTGACGGCGCTCGCTTGGCTAAATCCGAAGTCGCTTATTACACGCGAGAAAAATACCTGCTATCATCGCAAACTCTGCCGCCAGAAGCTCAGTATGTCGCCCTCGGACACATCCACATTCACCAGCGGATTGCTAAGAATTCTCCCGCTTATTATTCCGGTTCTTTAATTCAGTTAGATTTCGGAGAAGCTGAACAGGAAAAAGGATTTTGCTCGATCGAAGTTGAGCCTGGAAGTCAGGCAAAGGTAGAATTTAGACCTGTGGCTTGCCACAAACCGTTAAAAGTGCTTCAATGTCATAATGACAATCTCGATGCTACTTTAGAAGCTCATCAGTATCATCCTGGTTTTTTGAAGGTAATTGTCGAATTGGATAGCCCGCAAATCGGATTAGCCGATCGCGTGCGGCAAATCTGTTCTCAAGCGCTGTTAATTGAGCCGCGCTATCGCGATGCACCGCTAGAACCAACAGAGAACACTAATATCGATCCCAACAACTTCGATCCAGCAGCAGAGTTCTGCAACTATTATCAAAACCGCTTGGGAACGACTCCGCAACCCGCTGTATTGGAGGGATTTGAGAATTTGTACAAGAAGTTTAAGGAAACAGTTAATAGTTAGGTAGTCGAGACTCGATCCCCCCTAACCCCCCGTATAGTCGGGGGGGACAAGAACCTTCTCAAAGTCCCCCTTGCTTTCGGGGGATGCGAGGGGGATCGAGACTCGACTACAAGCGTTACCGTTCGCAATGACATAATCATCAAAATCCAAAATCTAAAATCAGTATGCGTCCACTAGAACTTTTGCTCGAAGGATTTACCAGCTTCCGCCGGGAACAGCGTTTAGATTTTTCTCAACTCGATTTGTTTGCAATTACGGGTGCTACTGGTGCGGGAAAATCTTCGCTGCTAGATGCCATGACTTACGCGCTTTTTGGTACGACAACTCGCAGCGGCAAACAAGTAGCTGATTTGGCAAGTCAAGGGAGCGAAAATCTCAAGGTGCAGTTGCGTTTTGCTGTGGGTTTGACACAGTATCGCGTGACGCGGAGGTGGCGTTTTCGTCCGAAATCTCCGGAGAATAAGGTAATTTTGGAAACTTGGCAAAATGGCGATTGGGAAACTTTGGGGACGAGTATTGTTGCTGTTCAAAATACGATTGAACAGATTTTGGGGATGGATTTTGATACTTTTACGAGAGCGATTATTCTGCCTCAAGGCAAGTTTGATGAGTTTATTAAAGGAGATACTTCTAAACGGCGGGAAATTTTGCGACAGCTAGCGGGATTTGAGATTTTTGAGCAGATGCGGAAGGAAGCAAACGATATCGCGAAGTTGCTGAAACAAGAACGAGAAATGGTGGAAAGGCAGTTAGCTGAGTTGAGCGCTCCGGCGGCGAATGAGGTGGAGCTAAAACGATCGCAACTTTGGATTTTAGAGCAGCAACTACCTCAGTTCGAGCGCGCTGTTATGGAAGCTCAGAAGGCTGTGGATGAAGAAGAACAGCTATTTTCCCAAATCACTCGCTGGCAAGAGTTGCAACAAGAATTAGCGCAATTAAATGCTAGTTCCGCCGAGATCGCAATTTTAGCACAGCGTTTGGAAAGAGCGCAAGCTGCCGATCGTTTACAGGGAGATTGGGCTTTAGTGCGATCGGCTCGCAGTCAGTATGAAACTGCCGAAAGTGCCGTTCTCTCAGCGCGGGAGCGGTTAATTAAAGCTCGCTCCGAGCTAGCAGCAGAGCAGCAGAAACTTGATGCGGCTCGCGCCAAATCAGAGGAATTAGCGCCACAAATAAAGGCTCGCGAAGATGCTCTGGCTGCTGCCAAAGTATACGAAGAACAGCGCGCTCAATTAGAAACAGAAGTTGCCTTCGCCCAAAAAAATCAACAGGAAAAACTCCGCTTTTTCCAAGCAGCAGATAAAGAACTGCAAGCTGCTAACACTAAAATTCAGACCGCTGGTTTTCGAGTTACTAGAGCAGTGGCGTTGCTCGAACAGTATGCGCCGGGAGGAAAGCGTTTAGAACAGTTGCAGCAAATTGCCTCTTTATTGATGGAACTTCAGCTTATTGTCAAACAGGGACAAACTCAGCGCGAACAGTTGAATAAATCTGTCGCCGAAAAAGCAAGCGCCGAACAGAATTATTTCGAGGTTGCTACTAAATTAGCCGGGGCAGAAATCCGGCTGAAAGAGTGCGAAGCTGAGCTAGAATCTGCCCAAGCTGCTAATGCGGAAGCGGCGCGTTTAGAGAGTGTTGCTGCTGTCAGAATGTCGCTGAATGCTGGCGATACTTGTCCGGTGTGCGGGGGCGTGCATCCCGAGAGCGATTTGCTCCCTGCTTTGCCGAGTTCTAAGATTGTCGATGTTGCTGGTTTGCGGCGGAAAGTGACGGCTGCAAATCAGGTTTTGCAAGCTGCTCAAATGGCTGCGGCTGATGGTAAAAGTGCAGTTTCAGCTTGCGAGCAAAAACAGTCAGAATTTGCTCGAGCATTGCAATTGACAGCGAATAAAGTTGCTCAGTTGCAGCAGCAAATCACTTTAGTTCTAGAAAATCCTGAGTGGGAAGTCTTGCAGTTGCAGCAGGAGTTGGTTATACTTGCAGAGAGCGATCGCCAATACCGCGAAACCGAGCAGCAATTCCAACTCGCATCCTTTGAATATAATAATTACGAACAAAGATTTAATTTTGCGGTGACGGCTCAAGCAGCTAAACAGCAAGAATATCAAGATGCGATCGCCGAATCAGACCGCAGGCAGCAGCAGTTGCAAAGTTGTGTCAATGCGCTTTATCAAATTACGGAATACCAACCCTATGCTAATTTAGCAAAAGCCTTGGCAGAAGACAAGCAAGAGTTGGCAAATTTGCTGAAAACTGCCGAAAAATCCTATCAAGCTGCTCAAAATACTGCTATTCAAGCAGCCGAGAGAGAGCAACAAGCGGGGGAGGTTTACGCGCAAGCCCAAGCCAGCAAGCAGCAGTTAAACCAAGATTGGTTGGCAAAATTAACAGCGGCTGATTTTACGGAAGAGACATTTTTAGCTGCGGTTGCGCCCGTTAGCGAACAATCGCAGTGGGAAAATGCGATTCGCTCGGTGCGGGAGTCAAAAATTCAGTTGGAGACGCGGGCGAAGGATTTGCAGGAGGCGATCGCAGGCAGAACTACCGATGAGAATAATTTAGCACAAGTGCGATCGGCAAAACACACAGCCCAAGAAAACTTCAAACAAGCCAACAACAACCGCGCCGAACTTTTAGCGTGGATTCAAGTAGCCGCTCAAACTCTCGAACAAGCCGAAAGACTCTCCCAGCAAATCACCAACTTCACAGAACAAGAGCAAACCTATCACACCTTAGCCCAAAATCTCAAATCCAACGAATTTCAATCCTACATCTTAGAACATTTAGAAGCAGAATTAGTCGGTAGCGCCACCTTAATTTTGCAAGAATTAACAGAAAATCGGTACAAGTTAAAAAACCAAGACGGCGAATACTGGGTAACAGATAATTGGAATGGCGGCGAAGCTAGGAGAGTGCGAACACTTTCCGGCGGCGAAACCTTTGCTACTTCCTTGTCAATGGCTTTAGCTTTATCAGAAAAACTGTCTCAAGGCGCTCAATTGGGTAGCTTATTTCTGGATGAAGGATTTGGTACTTTAGATGCAGAAACCCTCGAAAGCGTCACTCAAATTTTAGAATCATTGCGGCAACGAGAAAGGCTGATTGGAGTGATTACCCACGTTCGAGGATTGGGCGAAAGATTGCCCGCCCAAGTTAAGGTGTTTAAGTCGCCCCAAGGCTCTAGAATAGAAATAGAAAGAGTTTAGAAGACAGGGCGGTTGGAAACCGCGTCTACACAAGCAAAACCCGGATGGTGCACGGGTTGAAGATTTGCCCGTTAAAATTATGTTGTTTTCTTCAGTTGTTTTCTTCAGTTAAGCGCGCTATAAATAGCGCATTCTGTGCGCAGTGCGCACCCTACAAACTGTGCACCGCGCACTTGATATGTAGGGTGTGCACCGCGCACCGGTGAACAACAAACTCGATACCTAGGGTGTGCACCGCGCACCGGTGAAGTGTGCGCAGTGCGCACCCTACAAACTGTAGGGTGTGCACCGCGCACCGGTGAACTCGATACGTAGGGTGTGCACCGCGCACCGGTGAAGTGTGCGCAGTGCTACAAACTGTAGGGTGTGCACCGCGCACCAGTGAACAACAAACTACAAACTGTAGGGTGTGCACCGCGCACCGGTGAACAACAAACCCGATACCTAGGGTGTGCACCGCGCACCGGTGAAGTGTGCGCAATGCGCACCCTACAAACTGTAGGGTGTGCACCGCGCACCGGTGAACAACAAACTCGATACGTAGTGCACCGCGCACCGGTGAACTCAGCTCGCCTCAAAAATTCCTTATAATATATGATCGAAAATCACTCAACTCGAATGCAATCAGTACAATCGCCAATCATCCCAGTAGTTGGCGAACTAATCCGGCAAAATCCGGGGACAATCTCCTTAGGACAAGGCGTAGTGTACTACAATCCGCCCCAAGAATCATTTGACAAAATTCCCGACTTCTTCGGAAATCCCGACAATCACAAATACAAAGCCGTCGAAGGAATCCCCGAATTACAAGATGCCATCGCAGCCAAACTCAAAACAGATAACGGCATAGAAATAAACAACAAAAACTGCATTGTCGTTACCGCCGGCAGCAACATGGGATTTACCAACGCCATTCTCGCCATCACCTCGGCGGGAGACGAAGTTATCATCCAATCACCCTATTACTTCAACCACGAAATGGCTGCAATTATGGCAAATTGCCGTCCCGTGATTGTAGAAACCGACGCCAACTATCAACTCAATATTGCTGCGATTAAAAAAGCAATCACCGAGAAAACGCGAGCAATTATCACCATTTCACCCAACAACCCAACAGGCGTAGTTTATTCTGCGGAATCTCTCCTGGAAGTGAACGATATTTGCCGCCAGCACAACATTTATCACATCAGCGACGAAGCCTACGAATATTTTACCTATGACGGCGCGAAACACTGTTCGCCCGCCACTTTTCCCAACAGCAGCGAACATACAATTTCCCTGTTTAGCCTTTCCAAAGCCTACGGTTTTGCGAGTTGGCGCATCGGGTATATGGTAATCCCAGAACATTTGCTGGTTTCGGTGAGGAAAATTCAAGATACTATCTTAATTTGTCCGCCCGTAATTTCCCAGTATGCAGCCCTGGGAGCGTTGCAAGTTGGTAGGGGTTACTGCGATAATTATGTAAGGGCGATCGCATTTGTGCGCCAACTCGTATTAGACGAACTCAATAGCATCCCAAATTTGTGTACAATTTCCCCAGCCGCCGGGGCTTTCTACTTTTTCTTGAAAGTTGACACCGAACTCGATACAATGGAATTAGTAGAGCGATTAATTCGCGAACATCAAGTAGCAGTGCTTCCCGGTACAACCTTCGGCATGGATAGGGGCTGCTATTTGCGCGTTGCTTACGGCGCTCTAAAAACTGCAACAGCCGCCGCCGGAATTAGCAGGCTGGTTAAAGGTTTGAAGACAATTTTAAACAAGTAATAAATAGGAGATTGTCCAATGGTTGCAACTAATTTTAAAGTAAATACAAATATCCAAAATACCTCCGCAGAAAAACTTTCTGAATTGCGCGCTTTGATGGCAAACTATGACTTAGATTGCTATTTCATTCCAGCGGTTGACGAACACTTAAATTTATCACTTCCAGCAGCCAAGCAGCGACGAGCTTGGATTTCAGGTTTTACGGGTTCCGCGGGCGATTTGTTAGTTGGCAAAAATTCGGCTTGGTTGTTTGTGGATTCCCGCTATTACGAACAAGCAGAATTGCAAGTCGATGCTGGATTGATTCAAATATCGAAACTCGGCTTAGAAGGAAATTTAAGCTTAATTGAAACTTTAGAAAAACTGGCGGCAGATTCTGCCCAAAAATCAACTAAAATTAGATTCGGTTTTGATCCGTTTACCGTAGCGACTGAGCAATATCAAAATTGGGTAAAAAGATTTGCTGCTGCGGGGATTGAACTCGTACCGATATCGGAGAATTTAGCAGACAAGGTTCGACAAAAAGTAGAGACTTTACCCGCGATTGACGAATCTCCTATATTTAGCTTACCAGCATCTCTGACCGGAGAAACCTGCGCCGAAAAATTAGTCCGAGTCAGGGAAGCGATGCAGAAAGCCAAAATCGATTTGCTCCCAATTACCAACCTCAATCAAATAGCGTGGCTGTTCAATCTCCGAGGCTCGGATATTCCCCACATTCCCATTTTCATATCCTACGCGATTGTCACCGCAGATGCAGCATTTTTGTTTACCAATCTCGAACGAGTTTCACCGGAAATCGAGCAAGATTTGGCGGCGGCTGTAACTTTGCTTCCCTACGCTCACTATCCGTCAACTTTAGAAGCTTGCTTGAATTTGCCGAAACAAGTTCGGGTACTTTTAGATGCGAAACACAGCACAGCAGGTACGTATCAGTTACTGTTAAACCAGCAAAAAGCTAGTGAAAATAAGATAAAAATAGTTTTCGAGCCGAATCCGGTAGAAGGGATGAAAGCTCGGAAAAATCCTGTGGAAATCGAGCAGATGCAATCTGCTAATTTTAAGGCAAGTCGAGCTAAAACTCTAACTTTAAAGTGGTTGACAGAACAGCTAGAAAATGGTAATGTATTGACTGAGTTTGATGTTAAAGAAAGCATCGAAAGTTTTTATCAGCAAGAAACTGATTTTCATATTTTAACGTTTAGAACGATCGCCGGTGCGGGAGCCAATAGCTCGATCGTACATTACGGCACTCCCAGCCCCGAAATCACGCTAAAACCCGGAGAATTGCTGCTGCTAGACTCAGGCGCACAGTATCTAGCGGGAACAACCGACGACACCAGAACCATGATTGTCGGGGAACCGACAACGCAGCAAATCGAACACTACACAACAGTTTTGATAGCACACATCAACTGTGCGGTGCAGCAATTCCCGAAAGGTACAACCGGATCGCAGTTAGATGCGATCGCCCGTGCGGTATTATGGCAACAACAGCTAGACTACGGACACGGAACAGGCCACGGAGTCGGCGCATTTTTAGCCGGTCACGAAGGCCCCAACGGTATCAGCAAATTTGTGCAATATCCCCTGGAACCGGGAATGGTAACGAGTATCGAACCGGGATATTACGAAGCGGGATGGGGCGGAATTCGCCTCGAAAATCTCTATGTTGTCAGGGAAATGCTGTCTAAAAACGGTAGGGCTTGGTACGGATTTGAACCGCTGACTTATATTCCGTTTGAGCGGAAATTGATAAATGTCGATCGGCTCTCAACAACTCAACTACAATGGTTGAACAACTATCACGCCTCCGTAGTCGAGAAACTCTCACCCGTACTTGATCCAGCAACAATTGAATGGTTGAAAAAAGCCTGCGCCGCATTAAGTAATCTCGGTTCGTAGTGAGGACTTCAGTCCTCTTAAAAACAAGAGGACTAAAGTCCTGACTACGAACACGTGATTATGCTTGTAAAGCTGGTGACAAGACTCGAACTTGCGACAGGCTGATTACAAATCAGCTAGCTTTAACTACTTTTGAGGTAAACCAACGGCTTGAAGCTCTACTAGATACCCTCTGTCAAAGAAACTGGGTATGAGGCGGGTATGAAATTTACCCATACCCAAAATCATGTTTATCACCCCTGATGACAACAAAGATGGTGTAGTAGCTAAGTACGGTAAGGTTTCGGTAGAGCGATTCCAAGGTAGCTATCGTATTCGCTGGCGGTTCAATGGTCAGGGTTACGCGATAACAGTGGGTAAAGCTGATACTGATACTACTCTCAAGGTAGCCAGTGCTAAGGCTCAAGAAATCAATAGCGATATCCTAATGGAACGCTTCGATGAGAGTCTAGCGAAATATTCCCCTAAACACGCACAAGCACTAGCACCTGTACAACGGGTAACTAAGCTTAATCTAGCAGATGTTTGGGAACACTACAAGCAAGCCCATGTACAGCGAGTAGCTAAAACAACTCAAAAAAAAGACTGGAAAGAAGTAGAGAGGTGCTTAGCTAAAGTTTCCAGTGAAGCTCTTGACCTTGACAATCCTCACTTACTATTGCAGGAATTATTGGAGCATTACAGTTCCAGCACCCTAAAAAAAGCGATTGCTAACATCAATGCTGCCTCCAACTGGTCTGTTGAAACTAAGTTAATCAGTGATAATCCCTATCACAATCTCAAAAAGCAACTGCCTAAAGGACAAAAAAGCAAACGTTCTAAAGAATGCTTTGAGCCTGAAGAAGTTAAAAGCATTATTCAGTCATTCTCAAGTAATGAATTCTGTTCACCTGCTAGTGCTTACTCTCATTCCTACTACTCTGGTTATGTAGAGTTTCTAGCTTTAACAGGTTTCCGACCAGAGGAAGCAATAGCTCTCAATTGGAATGATATCAAAGAAAGAAATGGGAGGACTGTGATAGTGGTTAGCAAAGCCTACTCAAAGGGAGAGTTAAAGGATACTAAAACCTACAATACTCGAATTTTCCCTTGCAATGACCAACTTCTTAGCCTCTTAAGACGCATTCCTAAACGTCAAAATGAAAATAATCTAGTCTTTCCTAGTGTAGAGGGAGGATATCTGAATCAATATAATTTTCTCAATCGGCAATGGCGTCCTGTAGTAATCAAACTGTACCAGTCTGGAAAAATTAGCCAATACCTACCCTGTTATAATCTTCGGCACTCATTGATTACTCGCTTAATTCGGGATGGTTATGATCCATCTACAGTAGCAGCACTGGTAGGCAATAGTCCTCAAGTTATTCTAGACCATTACCTAGCAGCTAAGAAGGATTTAACCTTACCTGAGTTGTAAGTCTCGTAAATAAACAAGAAAATCAAGAGGATAGAGGCGAAAAACTTCTATCCTTTTCATTGATGTGCGTTGGTACGGTTTACCGAACATGAGATACGGTAATCTGGAAATTGCTTAATCTGTCGATTCAATTAACGACTCTCTATAATGAGTAATAGGTAAACACTGAACCTTGACAATTTAGGAGTCTCTTATTTTCTTGTCTTACAAGCAAGAACTTAGAGATTCTACGTTTCTAGCGATTTTGCTATGGCAATCTCCGTTAGAACATTTTAGTGGTGTTTATATGATTATTTATCTATTTTTTTTTTTAAGAATGACGAACTACAAAGAAACAGACAGAATTATTGCTAATAACTTTGCTGAGCAGTTAAGCCTTAACAAAGTCACCAAGGATATTTACTTGGATGGAGAAGTATTTGACTTACCTAAGTTTAGGTATCAGGTTTCTCTCAAGCATAATACTGTCCTAGAGAATGATAAGTACATCCATGAACTAGCATACCTCTACGCTAGTAAAAATGTATTCTCTCCTTTAGATGATTACTTAAATGTATGCGAGTCTAAGTTCCCAGATATAGACTATAAAGATGTTTTTAGAGAGCTTAATGAGAAAGTCCTACATATTGATCCTCATTCCTTAGAAGGATTATTTTTACCTAAGACTTTAGTAGGTGCAGTAGCGAGAGTGTTAAAGCCTGGTACTAAATTTGATACTGTACTTTTACTTAAAGGTTCTCAAGGCTTTTATAAGACTTCTTTCTTCAGGGAATTAGCGGGAGAAGATTTATTTACCTCTATGTCTTTGCAAGCTTATAATAAAGATGAGCTAATGATTTGTCATAGTAAGTGGATTATTGAGCTAGGAGAGTGTGAAGAGACTCTGACTGCGAGTAAGATGGGTAAGTTAAAAGCTTTTATTACTCAGCAAAGCGACACTCTTCGTAAACCCTATGATAGCAGACCGATTACACTCCATCGACAGTTTATTATAGTAGGTACAACGAATAAAGATAAGTTTTTAGTTGATGCTACAGGTAATAGAAGATTTTGGTGCGTAGATGTAAACGAGAAAATTGATATTGAATGGGTAAAAGAAAATAGAGATTTGATTTGGGCTAGTGCTGTTAAAGCCTACAAAGATAATTATCCTATCTACTTAAATGAAACTGAGCAAGAAATGCTTAATGCTGTAAATGAAAAATATCAAGCAAATGATATGTGGCAAGATATAGTAGCTGATTGGGTAGAGAAACGACAAGAGCCTTTTGTTTTGGGCGATGTCTTAACTGAGGCTATAGGAAAAGAACGTAAGTCTTGGAATAGAAAAGATGAAGAAAGGATTATTGATATTCTGAGAGGTTTAGACTTAGAAAAACCCACTACAGCTAGTAGAGTCAACGGTAAGTCCGGTAAATACTGGCAAGTACCTGTGGCTGTAACTAGGTAACTGAGTAATTACGGTTGAGTTACGAGCTGAATCCTTTATATATCAAGGGGTTCAGCTATTTTGTAACTGTGTAACCGTGTAACTGTAAAATTTTAACTAATCCTTTAGAGCGATCGGTCAATCTAGTTAATTGATAGACCCGGAGAAAATAAATATCCAATGGTGTTAAAGTTAGTTGAGTTACAGTTACATAGTTACATAGTTACACTTCTCAGGATAAAATCACCTAATTGTCTGAAACATTAAAATTCTATAGCAATAGTTTTAGCTATTTATCAGTAGGTGATTTAAGTCACAGTATATGCAGAGGACTACTGTTAAATTCATAGGTAATGCTGGGATAACTTTTAAATAATTACTAAAATTATTATAAGGTTCTATTTACTTAATGATAATTATTAAAAACAAGGGGGTTAAGTTTTATGGAATCGGCTATATCTATGTTCTTAGCTGAAACAATCACCCCTGATGATGAGAGATTAAACTATTTATCGGATGAAGAGTTAAGTATACTTTGTCCTCATCCTGAATGTAGGGAACGTGTTTTTTTTAAGCCATGTATAGAGGGAAAAATAGTTCCTCACTTTTCTCACTTCAAAGATACAGGCAAGAACTGTAAGTTGGAAAGAAAGGGCAATACCCATCCCAGTGAATCCAGTAATGATTCACAAAGTAGAGAACAAAGCTTAGAAAAATTTCAGACCAAATTTAAAGACATCCTTGACCAAGCTATAATTAATAATCCTAATCAAACAATCTCAGATAGTAATGCGCTTAAAGATTGTAGGCTTCAAGGTTTAAGCTTAGTGGATAGATATAAAATTGATATTCAGTCATGGTTAAGTTGGTTCAAAGAGGAAAGAAAACTTATTGAAGAGATTGCCTTATCTTTCATTAAAAACCATAATGAATTATCAAAAATACAGGGTCGAGTTTTAACATATATAGTTGATTACTTATGCGTTCCTGCTAGTGAATACATTTTAGAGGATATCCTTTACTATGTGTTTTATTTGTTAAATAAAAACGTCTCTGTTAATAACGATTCTCAGGAAGTTTGCTCTAAAGTTATTGAGTTAATACTTTATGTTTCTCAAAGTTTAACATTTGATGAGTTCCCAAGTGAACCCATAGGAAAACATGAGATTTTAAATTTTGCTAAAACCCTAGGCGACATAGGTACTAAGCTAGAAAAGGAACATCAACGTATAATAAATCAACCTAAGACGGGTGCTGCCTGGGGTGGTTTGTTCCTTTCTCAGGGATTATATTTTTCGTCATCTCCCTCATTTTGGAAAGAAATCGAGTTTGAGTACATCCCTGGCAAGCGTAGAAAGAGTAAAAAAGGAAAAATAAATTATTTGAAAATTAAGGGAAAATCTCCCCAAAATTTGAGTATAATCTGGCAAACAGATGTTAGAGGACAACATTTAATCTTTAAGCAAAATAGCGTGATATTTGCAACTTTTTCTCAAATGAATGATGGATTAATTCAGTGGAAACCTTTATCGGGTTTTAATAAGTTGTCTAGACAGATTGCAATTCCCACCTGGTATGAGTACGACCCTATACTGAGTACGTCTCTAGAGCAATTTTTTTTACAATGGCTAGTGAGTCAAGGATTTGCCCAAGAGCTAAGTCTTTACTGCCGTAAAAGACTCTATCATTCTGCATTAGTAAAGCTACTGCTACTGTATATGTCTTATACAGCAGAACGGACAGAAATATCTACAGAAACCGAATTACTAGGAAGTAATATGCAAGTATTCCTAGACAAGGTAGCAGAAACCTATAAGAACCTAATATCCGGTCTGGTACAGGATACCCCCCATATGAAGCGAATCTACGAAGTAGACTAAACATTTGCTTTATAAGTAGTCAAACCAACTGCTTCACCTTCTACTCCAACAGTCGATGTAATGACAGAAAACTAAAGAGAAACAGTTAGAGTATGTATGGTAACTACTCTAGCTCTTTCTACTCAACTGTTAACGTGAGTAATACTCATACCTTAACTAACAGTCACTTAGTAGAAAAATGCAAACACTCACAAAAAAAGGAAAAAATCATGGCTCTCAAATTCCGTCAAAACCTATCTTTCGTCTCAGAGTCAGTTGAGACAACTCAGTTAGAGCTTATCCCCGCGACTTGTACTACAAAGATAAAGACAGATAAGCATGGGAAAGCTCAGCTAGTCAAGACCTACAAAACCGCCAAAAATGCAAAAGTAGAGGTGATAAGTGTTACTCTACTCGCAAGTGAACGCGGGCAGCAGTTAGTTTTTCGCTACACTAACGGACTAGAATTGACTCAATATGTAGCATTTTTCACACTTTTAATAGATGGAAAAATAATCTGGGACACTAAACCGTTATTTACTCAGGCTAAGGCTCTAACCTATAAGCCCGTAAACTCAAATTTTTCACCAATAGAGGGGGATGATTTAGAGGAAATCTTTTCTAAATGGTTAACCTCAGAAGCATTTTCACAACACGTTACAATACTATCCGATACAGGGATATATACCCCGGCGCTAGTCAAGTTGTTGTTTTTATTTATCGCCTATCAGGAAGGGCGATATTATAAGTGTGTAGAGTTGGGCGGATATTCCAAAACAATGGAGATTGATCTAGACCGTGTGGTGGTTATCTTTAAGGAATACATTTCAGGTCTTTCTGAGGACTTCTCGGTACACTTAAAGAAACACTACAACGTTAGCCAGTTTACACTATCCGCAGCAGCAACACCACCGATTGAATCTATACAGGTAACTCCTTCTACTCCTGATGTGTAAGTAGTCGAGCCAAAGCCACGATCTACTAATGAACCCTTACCCTACTACAGAGTCAACCCGTTTTAAATCCTATCTAGCTTAGCTTTACTTCGCACTTTTTATACACTACTAAGATAGGACATTATATGTAATAAGATAGGACATTATATGTAATAAGTGATATAGGAAAGTATATAAGAAATATGAGAATCTATAGGAACAGAGTAGAGATGATAGCTAAATGGTTGAGGTTAGAGTAACCTGCTTTCCCTATGTGCTTCTATTACATAATTTATTTCAATGCAAACTCAATGTTCTATAACTAAAACAAATCATATTATATGCCTCTAGATTGAGCTACATGGAGCGATAAGGCACGTATCGGTATGAATCTACATTTATTGTGTAGAGGAGCCTTAAAACTCGATTTAAGAGGGATAGAGTGAGATGTGACAGCTTACCGTCTAGGCAAGTAGAATTATTAGGCAGTAATTATCTTTCTATCTAAATAATTTTGATTTACTTATAAAGCCTAGCTTTAAGAGCTTAGTGGGTATGAAACAGGTATTGTAGTTCTAGACCCACTTCATACCTAGAAATGAGCAGAAGGCTAGAAGTCTTATCTAACCTTGGTTTGAGCTATAAAGCTGGTGACAAGACTCGAACTTGCGACAGGCTGATTACAAATCAGCTACTCTACCAACTGAGTTACACCAGCAGCGAAATTAAATATAGCAAACTTATCGCCATTAGCGCAACCCCCTCAGCCAACTTTTTTTTCTAATTAGCTCAAAACCCCTCCCGGTAAGGGCAAAACCGAAATTATCGTCTTTCGATCGCACCCCGAGATCAGAAACCGGGTTTCTGCCGATATTTCTGGTTCCTGTTCCCCAATTTTCCGAGAAACCCGGTTTCTCGCCCCCCTAAGCGCACCCCGAGATCAGAAACCGGGTTTCTGCCGATATTTCTGGTTCCTGTTCCCCAATTTTCCGAGAAACCCGGTTTCTCGCCCCTAAATCTAAAATCCTATCTAGTCGCGTGGTGGGGGCGGGTTTATATAGATTGTTAGTGGGAATTATAGATTGTTGGTGAACCCGCCCCTTGTATCTTAAAAGAGTCAGTCAATCGATCGCCACGTCATTAATTCGATCGAACCGACAATCGGGCGATCGAACCGACAATCGGGCGATCGAACCGACAATCGGGCGATCGAACCGACAATCGGGCGATCGAACCGACAATCGGGGCGATCGAACCGACAATCGGGCGATCGAATCTCTAAGCAAAGTGAATCTAAAGAAACAAGGAAAGTTTTGTAGAAAAGGTTCTGTAACAGGCGAAAGTGCTGGCTATAGGACATCAGTAATCGGTGAAGTTGGTCCGCCCCTTAGACTAGATCAGTCTGTTGCGTAGATAAGCTCCCATTACTGATAACAGGCACACCTAAAGCTGGACAGTATCTTAGGCTCTCGATCTCTCGATCGAGAAAGCCTGCATTCACAAGGCTAGTATTCTATTGCCTGTCATGTTCTTTAATAGAAGGAGTACATCGGGAGCAAATAATGGCACTAACAGTCTTAGGTATAGACATCAGTAAAAAAGACTTTTATGTCTCATTACTGACCGAAAGTCGTGGGACCAAACCCAAAAAGTTTACCAACAATACTCAAGGTTTGGAGAGTTTACAAAACTGGCTGAAACAACCAGGGTAAGAGCATCTTCATTAAGCTTGACATAAAGGTTCAGAAGAACCTAAGATAGGATCGGCGAAACAAGAACTCAAAAGAAGAAGCATATAATCATTATTCATAGCTGCCCGTTTCATTTTTTGTCTGAGACTACGTTGACAAGTTTGTTCACGATTGATAGCATTAAGCGCGATGCGTCGTATCACAGCAAGATTCCGAGGACTGTGACCGGAACGAATTCTACAAGCGTCCTCACCAAAAGTACAATCAAGTGTCCAATGAGCCTGATTTTCATTCTTTCCAATGTTTGCGGATTGCCTGACCTAAAAGTTCAGCATCATGTTCTAAAGAAGTCAGATAAAAATGAACCTCACTTGTGGTTTTATTCCAAAGATGACGGACACGGGTGACCATGACAACACTTTTGAGTCCTGCCCAAATTCGGGGTTGATAAAGTTCACCAATTGCGGCAATTGGTACAGCCCAAACTTGGCGCTTTTCTATCCGATGATGTGCTGAATTAATCTTTTTGTCCTAGCTAAAATCAACAGATTTAAAATCCTGTATAGCCGATTCTTCAAACCATTTTGTAACTTGAGAGTATAAAGTCGGATGGTTAGCTTTAAGAGCCAGTACATAATCCGCCTTTTTCTCAATAATCTTTTGAGCAATTTCAGTTTGTGTCCCCATCGCATCAATAGTGATAACAGAACCTGTGATATCTAGCAACTCTAATAATGCAGGAATGGCAGTAATTTCATTGGATTTATCTTCGACCTTCATCTGGGCAAGAACTAGGCGTTGCTCGCTAGCCCATGCACTAACAACATGGAGTGCCCCTTGACCTCGCTGGCGGTCATAAGAACCTCTAATTGTCTTACCATCTATGGGAATAACTTCGCCCCCCATTGAATTAACTAAAGTTTCTACCCAACCAAAAAAACATCGATTCAATGCCTCGGGATCGATGAACTGAAATACCCTAGGAAATGTATCATCAGAAGGGATGCCGTTCGGGTAGTGCCCTGAAGGAAAGGATCGAGAGAATAAAACTCACGTCAAAGAAAAGTAGGCATTTAGAGTTGTAAATTAGCATTGTAATGATGCACAAACC
>NZ_JAEQCI010000166.1:0-9509 GCF_020738565.1 Microcoleus sp. PH2017_12_PCY_D_A
TGACTTGCTCTGCATTTAGATGATTTTTGGCTGGCATACTTCGGGCTTTTCTGTGACTTGTGATTTATTATTATACCAGTTTTAATGCGAAACAGCTTAATTATTTCCGATCATATCATGCCTGAGATGAAGGGAGATGAACTATTAAAACAAGTCCATATACTTTCTCCCAACACTATCAAAATTATGCTGACAGGGCAAGCAGATATTGAGGCTGTGGGAAATGCTATAAAAAATGCAAATTTATATCGTTATATAGCTAAACCATGGCAGCAAGAAGATTTGAGTTTGACGGTAAAAGAAGCAGTAAACAGTTATATTCAAAATCAACTGCTGGCAGCCCAAAACGCGCAGCTTCAGCAAATGAATCAGGAATTGGCGCATTTAAACCGCGAGCAAGCCTTGCTAATTACCCTACTTCACGAAAATGAAAATCGCTTGACGCAGTTTTTGGAAGCAATGCCAATTGGGGTGGGAGTCTTGGACTCGGAGGGCAAAATTTACTATGTTAATCAGAAAGCAAAAAACATATTTGGCAAAGGAGTTGTACCGGATACGAGTGCCGAACAATTGTCCGAGGTTTATCAAACCTATGTAGCAGGAACAGATCGAGAATATCCTCCCGAAAATTTACCGATTGTGCGGGCATTGAGGGGGGAAAATGCCACTGCTGAAGATATAGAAGTCCACAACGGCGATCAAATTATTCCCTTGGAAATTTCGGCAACTCCGATTTATGATACAAATGCAAAAGTTACCTATGCTATTAATACTCTTCAAGATATTACCGATCGCAAAAAAGCTGAAGCCGAGCGCAAAAATCTGATTGCAGAACTTTTTCAAGTTAATTGCAATCTGGAAATGGCACTAGATACAGAAGTAAAAATCACTAAAGCAACCAGTCGCTTTGTGCCCAATCAGTTTTTATCTTTTTTGGGATGTGACAGTATTGTTGATGTTAAATTGGGAGAAGCGGTGGAGTTGGAAATGTCGATTTTGTTTTCTGATATCCGCGATTTCACAACTATTTCGGAACAGATGACACCGCAAGAAAATTTTAAATTTATAAATTCATATTTGAGTTATATGGAACCGCTGATTGTGGAAAATCAGGGGTTTATTGATAAATATATTGGCGATGCAATTATGGCTTTGTTTAGCGAGGGCGCCGACAATGCTGTGAAAGCGGGAATTGCGATGCTGCATACTCTTGCTGAATACAATCAACATCGCGCTTCTATGGGCGGTGTGCCGGTTCAGATTGGGGTGGGAATCAATACTGGTTCTTTGATGCTGGGTACTGTTGGCGGAAACAGCCGAATGGACGGTACTGCGATCGGCGATGCGGTTAATTTGGCTTCTAGGATGGAGAGTTTGACGAAGAATTACGAGGTGCCGTTGTTAATTACTCAGCAGACGTTCGATCGCTTGACAAATCCTGCTGATTATGCAATTCGGGTAATCGATCGAGTTCAGGTTAAGGGTAAGTCTGAATGGGTTACTGTGTATGAAGTTTTTGATGCGGATTTGCCGGAACTTAAAGCGGGGAAGTTGGCTACTTTGCAACTGTTTGCTCAGGCTTGGTCTTTGTACAATATCTATAATTTTAGCGAAGCTGCGACACTTTTTGCCGATTGTTTGCGGCAAAATCCGGGGGATAGGGTGGCTCAAATTTATTTGGATAGGTGTCAGTAGTTAGTTGACAGTTGACAGTTGACAGTTGACAGTAGTAGGGTGCGTCAGGTGGAAAATTATTAGTCTGCGAGCGTCATATTTAGACCTGACGCACCCTACTAACTAGAAACCGGGTTTTTTCGAGAATTGTTCGTTACAGCCGAAGATATTGCGAAAAACCCGGTTTCTTTGATTTTGGGTGTCGCGTAACATTGAGGAAAGTTCATTTGTCCGTGGATGGGATTATTTGTCCGCGGGCTAGTTTGCTTGTCCGCGAGTCCGCCAGGGGTTGAAACCCCTGTCTCATAGCTTAAGTCCGTTGAAACCGACTGAAAAATGATGAAAAATACTGGAAAATTTGTTGATTTAATTTGTTTTTCAGTCCTCTAAAAGAGGACTTTCGCTAGGAGACGGGGGTTTGAAACGAACGGCGGACTTGCGGGTTAGCGTGAGGGATTCTGGTGGCCCAAATGTGCGATAGCTAACCGTGGGTGCGTCAGGTGGAAAATTATTAGTCTGTGGTGGTCATATTTAGACCTGACGCACCCTACAATCACTAATGACTAATGACTGCTGACTAATGACTACTGACTAATTTGCTCGATCGGCATTTCGATGATAAACTCGGCTCCTTGGCCCGGTGCAGATACGCAGCTCAGCGTCCCGCCGTGCTGTTGGAGGACTTTGTAGGAAATGGACAGGCCCAAACCGGTGCCTTTCCCTGCGGGTTTGGTGGTAAAAAAGGCCTCGAATAACTGCTGGCAAACTTCTTCGGGCATACCGGGGCCGTTGTCAGAAATCCGAATTACAGCATTGGAGTTTTGGACTTCCGTTTTAATTTTAATTTTGCTGCGATTAGCTTTGGCTTCGGCAACCGATCGCCCTGCGTTGTATTCCTCGATCGCGTCGATCGCATTTCCGATCAAATTCATAAACACCTGATTGATTTTACCAGAATAGCACTCAACTAAAGGCAAATTGCCATATTCTTTAATTACCGCAATTTCGGGATAGCTGCCGCGCGCTCTCAACCGGCTTTGCAGGATCAGCAGCGTTCCTTCAATGCCTTCGTGCAGGTTAACTTTGGTCATTTGAGAATCGTCTTTGCGAGAGAAATTTCTGAGCGATCGCACAATTTCCCGAATGCGATCGGCCCCTATCTGCATCGAAGATATTGCTTTTGGCAAATCTTCTAAGAGAAAATCTAGCTCGATATCCTCAATTTTATCTTGAATTGGTGCCGGCGGCTGCGGGCAGTGTTCCTGATACATATCGATTAAATTCAGCAAATCTTCCGTGTAGTGACCTATGTGGACGAGATTGCCGCAGACGCTGCTAACGGGATTGTTAATTTCGTGAGCCACACCGGCTACCATTTGACCGAGGGTAGACATTTTCTCGGTGTGAATCAATACTGCTTGAGTTTGCTGCAATTCGTGCAAAGTATTTTCGAGCTGAAGTTTTTGTTGGGTTAACTCTGTTTGCGATCGCAGCAAAGCTTCCTCGCTGCGTTTTTGTTCGGAAATATCAGTAATTAACCCTTCTAAAGCTATCAATTCACCTGAGTCGGAATATACTCCCAAACCTTGCTCCCAAACCCATTTTAATTCGCCGTTTTTAGAAGTTATGCGGTAATTTAGCTGATAGGGTCGATTTTCTTGCAGGGCAATTTCTACGGCATTACAGAAGATTTCGCGATCGTCGGGGTGAGTCAATTCCGAGAGAGAAATTTGCCGAGTGCCGATAAATTCTTCTGGAGAATAGCCGGATAATTGATAGCAACCTTCGCTGACAAACTCCATACTGCGATCGGCATCGTTGCGAAAACGGTAGGCCATCCCCGGCAAATTGCTCATCAGCGTGGACAATGCGCGCTGGCTTTCCCGCAGGGCTTCTTCGGCGTGTTTGCGATCGGTAATATCCGTCATCACCACCAGCACGCAGAGTTCCCCCTCCAAATTAATCAATTCGGCTGACACCAAACACACCACCACCGATCCCGACTTCACGCGAAATTCGCATTCCTGGTTCCGAACAACACCCTGTGCTTGCAGCAATTGCCTAAAATCAAGTCTGTCTTGAGGCCTTACCCAAATATTTAATCCCGCTACTGTATTGCGGGTCATTTCTTCTAAACTGTAACCAGTTATCGACAAAAAACTATCATTAGCTTCTATAAAACGACCCTCAGCAAAAGTAGTAATAGTCATCGGATCTGGACTCGATCGAAAAGCCTTAGAAAACTTTTCCTCCGACAAACTCAACTGTTTAATAGCGTCTTCCAACTGACTTGTCCGCTCTTTTACCCGGCATTCCAACACCTCGTTAGCCTGCTTCAGAGCAACCTCTGCCTGCACACGATAAGTGATATCGCGCACCACGGCTTGCAGCCCCATTTTGCCGCCGATATCCATAGAAGTTAACAGCACTTCCGCCGGAAACTCGGAACCGTCCAAACGGCAGTGCCGCCAATCAAAACGACAATTTCCCGTTTCCAGAGCCCTATTAATTCGCTCTAGAGACAGACTCATAGAATCTTGTCCGTCGGGTTGCAGCGGCGGGCTAAATTCCGAAGGATGCTTGCCGCAAAACTCCGATTCTGTGCTGCATCCAAATAACTTTAAAGTAGCCGGATTGCAATCCAAAAAACCCTCTTTGTCTAGCAGCATTACCGCATCTGTCGTCGATTCGTACAGAGTGCGAAACTTCTTTTCCGATGCTTGCAAAGAAGCAATCAACTGCATTCTTTCTTCTCCCGCCCGCTTTTGCTGAGTAATGTCCTGCATTACTTGAGAAAAGCCCTGCAACTCTCCGCTTTCATCCCACAAAGCAGTAACAATAATCTTCGCCCAAAATCTGGAGCCGTTTTGACGAAACCGCCAGCCTTCACTTTGATATCTACCTGCGGCAGTAGCTGTGACTAATTTTTCTTGCGGCAGGCCAATTGCAATATCTTCAGGCGTATAAAAACATTCAGACTTTTTGCCGACTATTTCGCTGGCTTCATAGCCTAAAATTCGTTTTGCTCCGGAATTCCAGCTCGCTACATATCCCTTAGTATCTAACATGAATATAGCATAATCTTTAACACCTTCAATTACCATCCGCAGGCGTTCTTCACTTTCTCTAAGTCTAGATTCGGCATTTTTGCGCTGGGTGATATCTTCCACAAAACCTTCGTAATAGAGCAATTGATCGCTTGGATTGCGGACGGCTCGGGCATTTTCCGCGATCCAAATTACTGTGCCATCTCGGCGATAAATCTGCGACTCAAAATCTGACACGATTCCTTGTTCTTGCAAAGCAGAAATAAAATCATTGCGGCGATCGGGATTGACGTAAAGCTGATCGCTGATATCAGTCAGACTGTCCATCAATTCTGCGACCGAATTATATCCGTAGATGCGAGCCAAAGCTGGGTTAGCGCTGATGTAGCGACCGTCATGGGTTGTTTGGAAAATGCCGGAAACAGCATTTTCAAACATACTCTGATATTTTGCTTCCATTTGGTGTAGTGCCTCCTCGATATTCAGGCATTCTATCGCTTTGTTTTCCAATTTACACTCTATCGTTTTGTTTGCTAATTTTTGGTGTGCCATTTTTGAATACCCTGCTGTATTTTTGTGAAAAATTCAATATTTTTGGCTGTCTTTTAGTAGTAGAGATGCTGTGTCGCCCTGCCTATAAATCAACCGCCCGTGCGATTGTTTCTCGGAATGCTCATTTATCGGCAACACATATCAGGACACAAGGCTGTGTTGTGTCCCTACAGAATATGTGTATTTTATCCGATCGAGAACTGCTAGAGTCTGGGATTCCCGGGACACTGCTGTCTTTATGAACTTCATCTACTGCGCTGTTAGTTGTTAGTAGAGTTGCGAAAGTTTAACGAGTAGGGTCTATTTTATTTTGAGCTACAAATGACTGTCAAAATCGGATTTGCCAATCAATCTGCTGAAAATTGCGATGGTTTGACGAAAACCCGCCTGTTAAAAGCTTCCTGAATAAATGAGAAATAATTGTACACCCTGAAATTAGCTGCAAGCTGTTTTTTCCTGTTTCGGCAGCGGCTTTTACAACGATCGAGCCTGTTGTACAGTACCAACTGCTGGTTTTTTAGACGCTCGCCCTCGGGCGTCGGGCCCCGCAAGCTACGGCTAACTTGCTGCAAGTAATCCGCTGCTCAAGCTGAATGCTTGCCCCCAATATGCCAGTTACCATTGATTTTTGCTGGCAGATTATATAGCTGACGGTCGATCGCTCTTTAGTAGATGAACCCCTTGTCTAAAATTGTCACAATCCGAGGGAGCATTGTTGTATCAAAAAATTCATATTGAGCTAGTTTGTTTGGATAAATTCTGTAGCCGTGCTGTCATTTAGGCAAAAATCTGGGCAGCGGCGCGCAAAATTGGGTCGGCCAGTCTGGTAAAATCCCGATCGACACTCGGCGCAGCCCCGACATCAAACAGCCCACCCCAGCAAAAAAAATCATTGTCGCTACATGACTGATTCTCCCGTACTTACAACACCAGATATATCCGCAGCTTCAACCTTGAGGGTGGATTCTCCCCTGTGGCCAACCCTGCTGCAACAACTGTTAGACAGACAATCTCTCTCGCGCGCCCAAGCCGCCGATTTAATGCAGGGATGGCTCGCAGAAGCCATACCCCCCGCGCTTTCAGGAGCCATTTTAGCAGCCCTCCAAGCCAAAGGCATCTCGGCCCCAGAATTAACAGGAATGGCTCAGGTATTGCAGTCTCAGTCTGTGACGGGCGAGTCTCAGAGCGTTGTCGATCGCAAATCTCCCATCTCCAATCTCAAATTAATCGATACTTGCGGCACCGGCGGAGACGGTGCATCAACGTTTAACATTTCCACTGCTGTAGCCTTTGTCGCTGCAGCAGGCCAAGTTCGAGTCGCCAAACACGGAAATCGATCGGCATCCAGCAAAGTCGGTTCGGCTGACGTGCTCGAAGCACTCGGAGTCAATCTCAGCGCCGATCCAGCCAAGGTAAAAGCTGCGGTGGACGAAGTAGGCATCACCTTTTTATTTGCGCCTGGGTGGCATCCCGCACTTAAGGCTGTAGCGTCGCTCCGGCGCACTTTGAGGGTGCGGACTGTTTTTAACCTTTTAGGGCCGCTCGTCAATCCTATGCGCCCTACAGGGCAGGTAATCGGGGTGTTCGATCCCAGTCTGGTATCAACTATTGCCCAAGCTTTGGGCGAGTTGGGGACTGAGTTGGCGGTAGTGGTTCACGGCCGAGAAAAGTTGGATGAGGCGGGCTTGGGTGATGTGACGGATTTGGCGGTTTTGTCGGGCGGCCAAGTGGAACTGACGAGTTTGCACCCGGAACAGGTAGGATTGACGCCAAGTGCGATCGGCTCCTTGAAAGGCGGAAATGTTGAGGAAAACGCCGAGATTTTGCGGAATGTTTTGCAAGGAAAAGGTACAGCAGCACAAATGGATGTTGTAGCTTTGAATGCGTCTTTGGCTTTTCAGGTGGGAGGTGTAATCCCGATCGGTTCCCACGCAGCAGGAGTTTCTCTGGCGTCTGAGATTTTATCGAGCGGCGAATCTTGGTTGAAGTTGCAGCAGTTGGTGGAGTTTTTGCGGTGAAGTCATTAGTCAGCAGTCATTAGTCAGCAGTCAGCAGTCATTAGTCATTAGTTATCAAGAAGAAGGAAGAGGGGGAGCATCTCAGTTTTGATTTTGTAGTGCGAACTCGCGACAGAGCGCACTCCCAAAAAACGCTTTTCACAAAATCGGCATATTCTCCAATATTCGGGGGTTCTACAATCGTCAAAACCTCTCTCGACCGAACATTTTTGAGAGTCGCTCCACCGTAGAATCTTCCGACTTCACGCTTGACGAATTCCTAATGACCGATGACTAATGACTAATGACCGATGACTAATGACTAATGACTTCTCTTTAAGAGCGCGATCGAAATTCAATCACATCTTGCTTAATAGTCACATCTTTATTACCAAAAAAATCGTGACCGAGCAGCCCGATTTCTAGTGCTGGGGAGATTGGCACAACTATATTGTTAATCGCCAAACCGCCAGCTTCGATAGAAGTAAGACTGCCGAGAGAAAAAGTAGCCTCTCCGTTGGGAGTTTTTGCTTGCACGGTTCCTTTTGGAACTATCCCCAAAGCGGTAGCCATAGCTGGCGTAATTACTGTGCGGCTGGCTCCAGAATCTACCATCATCTCAAACTTTTGTTTGCCGTTAAAGGTGACTTCTATGACTGGGATATTAGCTTCTCGGCGTTTAATTTTGACTAGAAACACTCCAGACTTGGCATCAGACTTGACATCAGACTTAACATCAGACTTAGTATCAGGCGAAGCAGCGGGAGTCGATTCTTGAGGGAGAAAACCGCATACCGATCTGCTCAAACTGACAGTTTGGCCCCGGTCGTTCCGCATGAAGCATCCCTCACTTTCTTGAGCAGCCGCTCGCGAGGAGTTGACTGCGGTGCAAACTAAAATTGAACTGCTCAGAGAAATAACCGCTGTTAAAGCCAGTACAGGTTTCCGCAGGTTTTGAGCGTTCAGCAGAGGCTTGATTGAGTTAGAGGGTAAAGGTAAGGGAGATTTGCAGACCATGGTTCGATAAAACGGTTTAGGTCGATCGTAACAACGACAACTGCCTTTTGTTGACAAACCTCTGCCTAAAGGCGAGAGGATTCTTGCTTCGCAGGGATTCCGACGAATTTACCTGCTAGCAAGCATCTTGACCGTATGCCCTACGGCTGCAAGTCCTCTAATTAGAACTACTTGAGCGGCTGCAACATCTCTATCCGTTGTATAACCGCAATTTGAGCAATTATGAGTACGCTCGAAAAGCTCTTTTTTGCCTGTTTCGACACCACAATTTGGACAAATCTGACTGGTTTTCCTGGCATCCACTTTTTGGAAGTACACCCCGCGTTTTAAACAGGTTTGTTCCAAAACAGTTAAAAATTGACCCCATCCAGCATCTAAGCAGTGCTTACCCAGCATCCCTCTGGATAGTCCAACTAAATTTAAGTCCTCAACGAATACCATCCCCACATCGTTGCAAATTTGATGAGAGATTTTGCGATGCCAATCTCTTCGACAATTAGCAACGTATTCATGCAAAAGAGCAACTTTTTTCTGAGCTTGGCGCCAATTATTTGACCCAATGCGCTTTTTACTCACACGTTTTTGCAGCAATTTCAGCTTGCGTTCTGCGTCTATAAAAAACCTTGGCCGCTTGACTAGAAGACTATTAGAAGTTGCTATGAAATTCGTTAGTCCGACATCGATTCCTAGGGGATTTCCGTGTGGCATTACGTCGGGAATTTTTACGTCCCATTCAACGGTCAGCATTAGATACCAGCCGGATGCACGATTTACTACCCGTGCCTGCTTAATAATTCCACCATCGGGAATCGCTCGGGATTGCCAAAATTTTACCCAGCCAATTACAGGCAGTTTGACACTACTATTTTGAATTGGGTTTAAACTTAGTTGTGGAAACACAAAAGACCTCATGGTTCCCCTTTTTTTGAATCGGGGAAATCCGTGGTTTTGTTCCCACATACTTACAAATGCCTTTTCTAGTCGGCGCAGCACTTGTTGTAAAGCTTGAGCATTGATACGTTGCAATGCAGGGCTGGTTTTCCTGTATGCAGTTAAGGCTTTACATTGAGTTGAGTAAGTTGGTCTGGGTGTGTCAGCAGGAATGATGAATTCCGAGCGAAGAGAACAAGCGTCAATCCGACATTTTCGCGAATTATACCAATCTTTACGTTCTTGCAGGGCATAATTATATACCTTGCGACATTGTTCCAACCAATCCTCA
>NZ_JAEQCI010000167.1:0-32666 GCF_020738565.1 Microcoleus sp. PH2017_12_PCY_D_A
AGGTTTGTAGTGAGGACTTTAGTCCTTCTTTGGAGCGGACTAAAGTCCGCACTACGAACCGATAAGTAAGGTTTGTAGTGAGGACTTTAGTCCTTCTTTAGAGCGGACTAAAGTCCGCACTACGAACCAATCTGAAATATGTAAAACTGCGATCGCATTTATCCACTGTCACACACCATGAAAATTACCAAGTCGGATCGACATACAGATTAATTGTCACTTGCTTTTTCCCGGAAGGGATGCCGGAAATACAAGCACAAATCGTATCCCCGCCGTCAATTTCTACTTCGCAAGCGTGACAAGAACCCATCATACAACCAGTAGGAATAGAAACCCCTGCACGTTTGGCTACATCTAGCAAAAGCTCTCCCGCTTCTGCTTCGACTGTTACATTATCTGGCAAAAAAACAATTTTTATCATTTAATTTTTCCTTTTAATATAATACCATTTTTGTGAATTTCTGCTACAGAAAAATTGTTCGGTTTGTTTGCCTGAGCCATGTTTGTAAGGTGCGTCGCTGTGAGATTTTTGGTACGCAAGTTAGGTATTTTTCAGGGCGACGCACCCTAGGAATTCCTCATGCCTTCTATCTCTTACATCCGTTACATCCGTTAAATCCGCTACATAATCCGTTGCCGAACTTCTTTCTAACCTAAAATATGCTTGATATCCAAATGCTTTTCCACTGTATCCGCTAGAGTTTCTAACAGAGTTTCTCGGTGTTCTCGGTAATTCGGAATACCTGTGGGTAAGGCGCGGAGTCCCCGCTGCTGCCGCAAGTGATTTAACCAAGCCCGCCGCCAAGCTCCGTTGTCAAAGATGCCGTGCAGGTAGGTGCCCCAAACTGATTGAGAAGTGTTGACAATTCCTAAACTCGGATCGTCAAATAGCGGTTGAGTCAAATCTGACTCTATCATTTGCGTTCTTCCTTGATGAATTTCGTAACCGGAAACGGGTAAACCCGGTTGAGGATAGTTAGATGTTACGATCCGCTGGCTGGCAATTTTGTTTGGTGCGATCGCAGTTTTCAACGGCAATAACCCCAACCCTTTAAACTCTCCCTTTTCTCCCTCAAGGCCTTCTCTATCGGTGATACTTTCTCCCAGCATCTGAAAGCCGCCGCAAACTCCCATGACTGTACCACCAGCTACTAAGTAATTTTTAATCGCTTCTGCCATACCTGTTTGGCGCAGCACCTGCAAATCTGCAATTGTAGTTTTAGAACCTGGTAAAATCACGGCGTCTGGATGGCCTAACTGCTCTTTGGGGCTGATGTATTTGACTGTGACGGTAGTTTCCGACTCCAGGGGGTCAAAGTCGGTAAAATTGGAAATTCGGGGCAGGCGGACGACAGAAATATTCAGGTCGGTTTGAGAATTGGGAGAACGCCGATCGAGCAAATCGAGGGAATCTTCCGAGGGAAACACTTCGTCTATCCAAGGAATCACCCCAACTACCGGGATGCCCGTCCTTTCTTCCAGCCAAGTCAGCCCCGGATCTAAGATCGATTTTTGACCTCGGAACTTGTTAATAATGAATCCTTTAATTAAAGCGCGTTCGTCGGGATCGAGCAATTCCAAAGTACCGATAATGTGAGCAAAAGCGCCACCGCGATCGATATCAACTACTAGCAAAGTCCGAGCATTCAAATGTTTTGCTACCCGCATATTTGTTAAATCGCGGTGTTTGAGATTGATTTCTGCGGGGCTGCCGGCTCCTTCGCACACAATCATGTCAAATTCTTGTCCGAGAAATTCTAAAGATTCCCGAATCACTTGCCAGCCGATATCGAAATACTGCTCGTAATATTGAGATGCTCGCACATTGCCGATCGCCCTGCCCTTGACAATCAACTGAGAAGTCATATCTCCTTGCGGCTTGAGCAAAATCGGATTCATTTCTACCCAAGGTGCGACGCCCGCAGCCCAAGCTTGCACTGCTTGAGCGTAGCCAATCTCTCCGCCGGCGGCTGTGACATAGGAATTCAAAGCCATATTCTGACCTTTAAACGGAGTTACCCGCCAGCCTCGCCGAGCAAAGATTCGACACAATGCTGCAACCAGTAAAGATTTTCCTGCGTGAGATGTTGTTCCCACTACCATAATTGCTTTCATAATATTAAAGAAGGAAGAATGTAAAAACAGTTGACAGTTGACAGTTGACAGTTGACAGTTGACAGTTGCAACAAGGAACAAGGAACAAGGAAAAATTTAAAAGGAGTAAGGAATAAGGAACAAGGAAAAATTTAAAATTTAGGATTTATAGCTGACAAAATGCCACCAAAGAAACGGTTTTTTTACTGGAGATGCGGGTGACAACGAATTGGTTTTGAGGGAAAACCCGGTTTTTCGCCACCCGCGCCTAAGTTCTAAAAAGAAGATGGAAGAAGGTAGAAGACAGAATTAAAAATTTTGTGGTTTCTACCTTTTGCTTTTTGCCTCAAGATGATGGCTTATCTTCGCCGGATACATTCTCAGACTTGGATTCAGTGGCTGGTTTTGCAGGTTCAACTAAATCCGGTTGCGCTCCGTCAGAAGAGGGTTGTTCTTCTGTGGATTCGATCGAGATCGCGGATACTGAAATTGTTTCTACCTGCACGCTCAACCCTGGTTCTCCGGGTACTTCTATCTCTACAGGCTCTGCTATTTCCACCACAGTCATTTCTATGGATACAGGATGGGCTGCTTCTGGTTCGGATTTATCAACATCCGGCGGTGTTGTCTCAGTCTCAGCGGACGATCGCTCTTCGATCGAATTTTCCCCTATTTTGGCAGAACTCGCGGTTTGAGCAGCTATCAACTCGGCCATTGCTTCAACATCGGTGGGAAACGGCACTGCTTGGCTGGTTTCAGCAGCAGTGTTGCTGGTTTCGGCTGCCACTTCGCCCGCAGCCTCGGCTAATTCCGATTCGAGAATCCGATCGATATCCGGTGCCGGAATTGTCGTTACCTTAGATTCAGGAGATTCAGGTGCGATCGACTCCTGAGCCACTTTCGGCCTTGTCACCGGAGTATTGGCATCAGGCTTGTTTTTAGCCGCACCCCGTCCCAGCATACCGCCGAGACTATTTTTGAGATTGCCGAACAGACTTCCGAAACCGCCTGATTTTTTAGCTGTTTTGGCAGGAGTTGGGTTTGCCGTTGGGGCTGCGGTTGCTGTCGCCGTTGGGGCTGCCGAACTAGCATCAGACTGGGACTCTTGAGCTCTCGCCCTCCACATCCGATCAAAATCATCATCATCTTCAGCCTGCTTTTTAGCTTCTGGCTGAGCCTCTGCTGGCTCCACAGTTGCTGGGGCCGCAATTTCTGAAAATTCTAGAGTTGGGGGCAAAGGAGTGAAGTTGCTGGCTAATTCTGCTGGGGCTGGTGAAGTCTCAGCAGCAGGACTTTCAACCGAAAACACGGGTATTTCTGTAATTGCGGGTGCGCTCTTGTCGGGAGTGTTTAAGTCAGGAGCGATCGCACTTTCGGCAATAATTTCCGCGATTGGCTTAGTCGCCGGTTGTGCTTCTACCTTGGCCTGGCCCTGATTGACAGGTGCTGGAACAGCATCAGCTTTCGGTTTGGGCGATCGAACAAACTTCGGTTTTTTGGCTGCCGGCTGAGGTTTCTTACCAAACAAACCTGATAAAGGCGCGCCCACCGCCCCCGCCAAATTCGCCGCCTGAGGAATCGGCGTTTGCTGAGCCAGCGGAGTCACCAGCCTGCGTAAAGTCAGAGTTTCCCAAGCAAACCAGCCTAGGAGAGCCACACCCGCCATTTGACCAAGCAGGAGAGCACCAGTAATTCGCCCCGCACAAGTCCATAAAATTAACGCATAAAAAAGTCCTACCCCGCTCCAGGTAAAATCACTTTTCCGGTGAACCTCTGGAAAAAAGAAGGCCGCCATGTAAATACTAAAGCTGCCCAGACCGACCGCCAACGCCAGAATGTATGCAAGCATCTTGTCGGTACCTCCGCTGTGTCAAATAACTTCTACGCGCTAATTCTACCTTTCTGAGACACTCAACGGCTTCTTTCTCAAGGACAATTCCGGATTTGGAAGGAACTTTGGCAAAGGAGTTTGTACCGGATGTAACGGATTTAAAGGATTTAACGGGTGGATGTTGGCGGTACAAGTCAAGCGTAAAGATTTTCCCGACTCCGACATTCTCCCCACTCACCCTCTCACCCCCTCACGCTCTCACCCTTTCTTGAGTCGTGATATTTGTCACTTAACTATGCTGGTACGATCGCACTTGCCGTAGAGGATATTCTGTATGGTGTAGGTGTAAGAGAAGTTATGGCCTAGGGCCTATGTATTGGAGACAGTGCCATGTTTGAAAAACTGTTATTAGCAGCGAGCTTAACCTTTTTAGTTCACATCTTTGCCGGAGTCGGCACTTCCCCGAAATTACCGGTAAATTTCGTATTGCGATCGAGCGATCGTCCGACTCAAACCCAGAAACTGCCCCTGGTTACAGTACCTGCGAGCTTCAAATCAAACGTCGAATCCTAACGATCCGTGCCAGATCCTAGGTGCAAGCGGGATTTATCGCAAGGCAAAGCCTGTCTAAAGTTTTTTTTCAAGCTGTTCTCTTTTCTATTTGACTCTTCACAACTCATCACTTCGATCCTTCGGACTTCAGTCCTCATTAAGACCGGCCAACAATAACGGAAGTGCTTGCTACAAACCCTAAATGAATAATCAGTAGCAGCTCCGATATTAATTGCCATAAAATACTCAACAAATCTCAACATCAACTTGTGCAGTTAAAAAAAATCCAACCTTAAAAAAAATCTGTAATTCCGAGTCAAGCATCAAAATAGATATACGATCGCGCTCGGGTTAATTTTTTTGTCATTGCGCTACCAGAAAGCAATTGCACTATCTGTGTTGGACAGTGTTTTGCTTCCGGGACTATCCGATAGGAAGCGTATTGATATATAATCGCCAGATGAAGCTCAAAGCGGAGGGAGCATCTCAGGGGAGCATTTACAGTGCTGTCGTTCCGCTCAAAAAAGGTTCGTAGTACGGACTTCAGTCCGCTCTTAAAAAAATGCTTATTGCAAAACTGAGATGCTCCCAAAGCGGCTCACGACATAGACTGTTAAATCAAGGAAACTGAAAATGGGACTTAGCGATATTCTTTTGAATGAAAACAACAGAGACAATTTTGTTGATGACTGTGTAAAGTTGATAGACAAACAAGTTGCAGCAGCGCCGGGATTGGGCGGGCTGGCTCTGAAAGCCGCCTACTCTACCGTTAAGGGGATACGGGCCGACTATTGCGCCCAAGTCGTCGATCAACTTTTGCCCGAAATCTCGATCGCACTCGATCCCATGTGGACTGAAGCCGTAAACAACGGTAGCCCAGTCGCATATCTGACTGAAAGAAAAGGTCAAGTAGCAGATCAATTGCTCCAAATCAGTGACAAAAAAGCCGAAAACAGCACAAGAGCAGTTGTTAAAGGCGCCTATGCCAAACTCCGCCCCTCAGCTAAGAGTTACGTAGAAAACGGCATACCAGATTTAGCCGAAATTATTAATAAACATACCGCGAGCTGATGTTGAATAGGTGGGGATTTCCCGCCAATTGAATAAATCTACTCGTTACCAGCAATTCCTGGTAAAACAGCCGTAAGGTGCGTCGCTGTGAAAAATCCCTAAAAAAATATCAACAATCTCATAGCGACGCACCAAACAAACAGCGGGGAGCATCTCAGTTTTGCATTTACAGTGCTATCCCGCTTCAAAAAAGGTTCGTAGTACGTCAAGAGTGTCCGCTCTTTTAAAAATGCTTATTACAAAATTTTGGAAACTAATATTAATTTCTCCTATCCTGTCCGAGCGATTAACCGCAGTAATATTCGTTAAAATTAGTTCGTAGTGCGGAATTCATTCCGCTTTCCGGCTGCGGAATGAATTCCGCACTACGAACCGTTGTTGTTATAGTAATTGATAGGACATGAGATCGTGCGCCTCAGCACAGTAATTTTTGATTCACCAAATCATCAAAACTGACGCACCTTAGCATCTTAAATTGTCTTATCCATTGCCAATTACCCATTGATTCGCAGCCAATATTTTCCAAATAGCGTCTCCGGTAATTCCCAACCCCAACAACATTACCAACACCGCGCTCATTGCAGGCATAAATTTGACGGCTCCCATATGTTTCGGTAGTTTATTAAAATGTTGTTTCGCATAAACTAAGATTAAGCCGATCGCACTCAGCACCACAGCCAATCCCAAACTAAAGGCTACCACCAGCGTCATCCCCAAACCAACATTACCCAAAGCTGACGCGCTCAACAGCATCACCAAAGCGGAAGGACAAGGCAACAATCCCCCCGAAATCCCCAACAACAATAAGCTTTTCCAAGTAATCGGAGAACCGTCAGATCCGGGTGGCAAATGCGAGTGAAGACGGCCGTCTCCGTGATGGTGGTAGTGATGAGATATATCTGGTTTTACAGGTTTAAATTCTCTTTCCCAAGTTCCCCTACTCAAAAGATTTACTGGTTCCTCCAGGTTCGTAGTAAGGACTTTAGTCCTTGGGTTTTTGCGGACTAAAGTCCTCACTACGAACTTGGTTTTTTCGATGAGGTGATTTAAATTGATCTTGGTGCGGACTGAAGTCCTCACTACGAACCTGGTTTTGATTCTTTCTGAAAGTAATTTGATGCCGATGATTGCTACTAATAAGCCTGAGATTAAATTCAGCCAAGGATCTAATTTTTCTGGCTCGATTATGTTAGAAGCAAAAAGGGTAATTGAGCCGACAGCAAACACGCCCGCAGTGTGAGTAATTGTGGTTGTTGCTGCTAGAAATAAAGCGTGTACTGGAGTCGCCCGCGAACCTACTAAATAAGCGCCGACTATGGTTTTTCCGTGTCCGGGGGACATCGCGTGCACGCATCCCCAAGCAAATGCTCCGACTACTGCTAGCACCCAACTCCAACCTGACTCCCAGATTGATTCTTTTCCTGCTAACAAAAATTCTCGGTTTTGTGGCGTAAATACAACGCTTTTGATAGCACCGGCTTGTACAATCGTAGCTTGACAGCTAGCTGTCGGAACTCCGGGCAAAAATAGATTGTAGTTAATCCGCAATTTGTTGTTTTTTGAAATCACGTTAGATGCGTGCCACGTGTAGTTTAAGATTAAGCTGCTATGGGTATTGGGCTGCTGGATTAAGCTGGCAGTTTTAGCTGCTATTTCTAGCGGTGTTACTGCTACTGAGCCTTGAATATTGCTGCTGTTGGTGATGCGAATTTGTTGGCTGAAAAACTTTTCTAGTTCGGTTTTATGATTCCTGACCTCTGCCAGTTGTAACTGTCCGTCTCGATTGTCATCGGCGAATTTTGTTAAGCCTGTGGGGAAAGTTAATGTTATTTCGGTTTGCGAGTCGCTGACGATGATTTCGGCCACTGATAAGTCTGACCAGTGCGAGTAAACTGGTCGGGTTGAGGTCGTTAAAAATAGTAAAATTGTGAGTAAATAAAGTATGAAAGATTTGGAAAATCTGCTCAATGTTTTTTTCATAATTACCTCTTTTTGGGGTTGTTTATTTGGATAATTATTGGGTATTATTGGTGAGTCCGACAGGGATTTTTCGAGGAGTCCGACAGGGATTTTTCGAGGAGTCCGACAGTCCGACAGGGGTTTAAACCCCTGTCTCATAGCGAAAGTCGGTTGAAACCGACTGCAAGATTTTCTACTTTTTATTGAAATTCTTTGAGTCCTCTTTCAGAGGACTTAAGCTTTGAGCCAGGGGTTTAAACCCCTGGCGGACTCGGGGACTGACGAACTAGGCCGAATGGGGGAGTAGCAGCTAAATCCTTGCTCAAAATTCCAAGTTTCCCAAACCTAATGCTTGACGAGATCGCCCGTCAAAACTCGGATCGATTTCCTTAGCCTTTTGAAAATAAGCGCGAGATTCAACATCTTTTCCTAAAGTCCGGGCGATCGCACCAGCCCGGTAAAATATCCCTGCATCCCGAATTCCCGATCGCACAATTTCGGCCATCACCCGATCGGCTTTTTCCCACTCACCAGCACTCGAAAGCGCCCAGGCGTAGATATCCAGAGTCACCGCATCCCTGCGAATTTTCACCTCTTCCTGCATTAACAACAGCGCTTCGGCGATATCCTGCGATCGACCTTTTTCCAGCAACAAACTCGCCAAATCGCGCCGGTGCCCGAAACCGCCAGAAACCTGTTCCTGTCGCAGCCCAGCTTCTGCTTTGTCGCGCAGTTTCCCCGAGGCGATCGCATCTCCCTGCAATTCCTTCACCCTCGCCATACCCCGATCCACCAGGCGATCGAACACCGTCGCAGCCTGGCCAGAATAGGCAGAAACCTTGCTGTAATTAGCCTCAGCCTCCCGATAATTTCCCTGGCGCGTCTCCAAATCCGCCAAATAAATCAGCGCTAGCGGGTATCGCGGCATTAACCGCAACGCTTCCAAAAATAGCGCTTTCGCCTGCACAAACTGCCCGCGACGGGCGTAAAATCGACCCAAGAGCGATCGAACTCGCGCCGATCCAGCAATCTCTCCCGGTTCCTCCGCAGCCATTGCTTGTCGGTAATCCTCCAAAACCTCAGCATCTCGCCCCTGCGCCTCTCTCACTAACGCTCTTAATGTGAGAGAACCTAAGTTGGGAATCCGATTAACTAAGGTTTCTGCCGCTATACTTGCCTCACTAACTTTTCCAGTAGCTAAGTGAGATGTGACCGAAAGGGCGATCGCATCTTCATTGTCAAAACCCACCTGTTTAGCAAACCGCAAAGCCGTCGCAAAATCGTGTCTGGCCTCCGCAATTCGAGCTAAAACTAACAGCGCACCTTTGTTGTCAAAAGGCAAAAGGGCGATCGATCTTTCCGCCGCTTGTTCTGCTAATAAAAACCAACCACCCTCCCCAGTTGCGCGAGCCATTTTCAAATAAGCACCCGCCAAAGCCGCCCGATTCAAACCGCTGCTCGAATCCACAGCCAATCGCTGCTGGTAAAAAGCAATTTCTTGCTCAATTACTGCTTTTTGATTCGGATTATTTCTCAAAGTGGCCGAAAAGTGATAGCGGTAATTAGCATCGAGATTTTTCGGGCTTTGGTTAGCGATTCTATCGGAAAAAGTACGTATATTTGGCAGAAAATTAACTGCGATAATTCCGACTATCGGCAATCCGATTATAACCAACCACCAAAAAATATCAGATTTAATTATTTGTGATTTGTTGGTACTCATTATATTGTAAAGTGCGTCATTGAAAAACATCTTTTCTTGTGAAACAGGCATCTTGCCTGTTCCAAAATTTGCTCCAAAAGACTTTTGGAAGAGGTATATTTATCGGAGCATCTCAGTTTTGAATTTACAGTGCTGCCCAGGTCAAAAAAGGTTCGTAGTACGTCAGTAGAGTCCGCTCTTTAAAAAATGCTTCTGGCAAAACTGAGATGCTCCCGATATTGACAAACAATCTTGCTACAAAAAAATATTATAGCGGTTTTCAGAAAGATGAGGTATGGCTGACAGCTTATATAACCAATAAACTCAGAGTGCCCAAGCCCAACTACGTCCGCGAACCTTTTTGAGAAAGGCTATAGATTTGTTTTCTCAATAATTGTAGAAGGTGCGTCGCTCTGAAATTGTTACTTTTTTTCTGGATTATCCATGGCGACACACCCTACAAATAAATCGCTAATGACCAATGACTAATGACTAATGACCAATGACTAATTCGGCAAAGCCAAATAAGGAAAATTCGGTTCTAACGGTTTGTGTCCCTGCGCGGGATTTCCAGGAGTTCCGTTATAAGAAACGTTATCGCCAACCGGAGAACCCACCAAAGCCCCCAAAGTAATATCAACAACATCGTCCAAAAGCAAACGACCTCCGATCAAACTTCCTTGAGCATTTGCCGCGCTACCGTAGCCGCTGGGCCTTGTAGTATCGATCCGCAGGACATCCGGTAAGAAAGCTTTGGCGATCGCATTTGCATCGACATTATCCTTACCGTCCAAAAGATCCACAGCATTCAGAGTAGCCACAGCTTCCTGCCGCACCGGAGCAGCAGCAGCGCTCAAATCCAATCTCGGAGGAATAGTATTAAACGCTTCCAGAAATGCCGGAGTAACTATCAAACCCTCATTAATTGCAGGTCTCGCCAAACGCTCGAATTGTTTGAAACCGCCAACTCCATCCCTCACAGAAACAGTTGACCACACATCAAAAGTATTGGCCCCAGTTCCGGCTTGCAAAAATGCTTTCGGAACGCGCACCGTAATGCTATTGACGTTATAACCTTTAGCAAAGTCTAGGGCTTTACTCGGTTCCTTGAAACCTACTTTCGGCCCCGTTCCCAAAGCCCCAGCCCGGACTCGAAAATATTGTTCCACATCAAAGAAAAACGGGTCTTCCCGCAAGCCGGCAAATACAGTTAAGTTAGAACCGCCGACAGGTACTGTATTCAAAACAGCATTGGAATTCAGCGGAGTTGTGGCAATTAAATTGCCATTAACTGTAGTTTTAGTCGTTGTCTGCGAGCCGCCGCGAACCACAGTTATCGCCATCGCTTGCATACCTTGATTGTTAGGCGGACTGAAGGCAAACCGCAAGATAATGTCGCCGCGTCCGGTCGGGGTAGAATTTACGTCACCTACTTGAGTAATATGAAATTGGTAGAGGGCTGTAGTGCTGAAATAATATTGATAGCGAGCTACAGATCGAGGATTTGTATTCATCGTAAATACCAAATCCCCGTCCGCAGCACTGGAATTTTGGTCTTTTTCCCGATATACGTATAAGTCGGTTAAATTGACAGTGCGACCTTTGATATCGACTTCGCCGTCGTCGTGATCGGAAGCAGCAATTATCCCCGGAGTTAATACAACAATTAAAGCTGCTTCAATTGCTAATATGATTCGGCGAATTTTCTTGGTTAGTTTCACAGTTAGCACCTATCTTTCAATGAGATTTTAGAAAAATTCATGGTAAATAACCCACCTGCGCGGGTTTTACTTTGGTAGCAACAGGTTCAACTTGTTAACCTGTTTGGTTTTTGGACTGTTGCTGAGCCTTCTCGTAATTGGTATACGCAGGTTTTGCTATTTTGGATCTCTGCTGCAAGATTAGGTATGAAAAACTAGACTGTCAGCACCCAACTTTTGCGGTTGTCATTGCTCACAAAAGCAGTAGGTACGATTTCAAGATTCATCCCCAAAGCCTTGAATGTAGCGCGGATAGCAGCAGCGTGGGCTGCTTCTGCTGTACCAATGCTGGCTCCGGCCGCAATCAAAGCTGGAGTCTTTAACTTGGCTGCTTCCAGAGTGTAGGCGATCGCAGCATCGGTCTCTAAAGCCAGCGCTAATTTAGCAATATTCACATCAGAATCTATATTTCCTTCCTTCTGATTGATGTATGATGAAAGGTCGTAGCTCGACTCGGCTTGTACGGGAGTTCCGCCCAAACTTTTCACGGCAGAAGCGAGAACATCTCGGTGCTGTTTGTGGTCGTTTTGATTGCGGAGTCCTAGGGCTAAAACTGCTTTGCCAACTTGAGTATTTGTGAGTTTACCAGCAGCAAAACTGTAAGTCCAAATTGCCTGGTGTTCGTAAAAAAGTGCGTTGTTGAGGATAGCAGCATCATTTTTGTTGTCATCGCCAGTAGCGGCGATCGCCTTTTCCCCCAGCAGCGAAACGCCCAAAGCACCCGCTAACCCGGCAACGGCGCTACCGACAAGCACTGCGCGGCGCGATCGCAAACTAGAATTACCGCGAGGTTTTGACTGTTCAGACAAGCCTATTTCTTGGTTTTGCATAGAACCTATTGCTAAATTTGAAAAAGTTAACAGCAGAAGTGATAAACTGCAATACAAATCGGAAAAATTGCAATTCAAAGCATCACATAATTAGCCCGCAAAGGCATACTTACGATTGCATCCCAATTGACTTACAATTATGTTCTATAGTGATATACGCCGAATATTTAATTTTGGATCTGTGCACTCAAAACAAAATTTTTCAGGTACACTGAGATGACAGGGGAAAAGTCAAGCGATGAATCGCTGCTGTTAGTGCAGATTGCCCAGAAAGACCAAGCAGCATTAGCTAAACTGTACGATCGCTACGGTCGTCCAAGTTACGCTCTCGCTTACAAAATCTTGGGTTCGGTAGAAGAAGCTGAAGAAGTAGTGCTCGATGTTTTTTCCCAAATTTGGCAAAAAGCAGCAACATACGATCCTAGTCGCTCTCGTGCGGATACTTGGTTGTTTATGCTTACCCGCAGTCGTTCCCTCGATCGCCTCCGAGTGTTGCAGCGAACAGTCCGTGCGGCAGACGCTTGTCTGGAAGATGCTAAAATCCCGTCTTCGCGCATTGCAGAACCGATGGAAGATGCAATGATCGAAGAACGCAGCGCCCAAGTCAACGCAGCCCTAGAAAAACTGCCAGCAGAACAGCGAATTGCGATCGAACTAGCCTATTACGAAGGATTGACTTGTGCGGCAATCGCCACTAAACTCGGTATCCCGACAGGCACAGTTAAAACTAGAATTCGGTTGGGAATTTCTAAGTTGCGCCAAACTTTGAGCGAAGAGTTTTAGATTGTCAAAAAAACAAAATTTAAATTGTTTAATAGCGATCTAAACCTATGGCATCTCCAATCTTCCATCTTTAGTGCAATGGCAAAAACAAATCTAAAATCTAAAATCTAAAGTCTAAAATTGATAATGCCGGAGAACAGATGGAAATGATGCCAGACGAGGAGTTTAATATGCTTGCAGCGCTTCAAGCTCTCGATACCCTTAATGAGTCAGAACGCCGTGTACTTGCCGAGAAATTGCAAGCATCCCCACAACTTCAGAGCGAACTAGCTGCTGTTGAAAAAGTAATTTCTGCGATCGCCTATACAGCCCCTGCCGTTCCTGTCGCGCCCGACCTCAAAAACCGCTTGTTCCAGCGCATAGCGGAACTGCCAATTGTTCCTTCGCCAACAGAGAATAATACTCCATCTTTAATTGTGCGATCGCGCGATGTCAAATGGAGACCTTACTCAGTTCCGGGAATCTCGATCGGCAAGCTTTATATTGATAAAGAAAAGCGCCAAATTACCTGTTTGATGCGATTGGAACCGGGAGTAACTTTTCCCCTGCACCGACACGCGGACTCGGAGGAGGTATTTGTATTAGAAGGCGATTTAATTGTAGAAGGGGAAGTTTGCTATCAAGGCGATTATATTCGATCGGTTCCGGGTTCCACGCATTCACCAGTGACAGAAGGGGGATGTTTGCTGTTAATCAAAAGTTCCACAAATAACGAAATGCTTGTTTGAGATCGACAATTAGGTTCGTAGTAAGGACTAAAGTCCGGGCTTTTGAAGGACTGAAGTCCTCATTACAAACATCAAGATAGCTTCGTAGTAAGGACTAAAGTCCGGGCTTTTGAAGGACTGAAGTCCTCACTACAAGCCTCAAGATAGGTTCGTAGTAAGGACTAAAGTCCGGGCTTTTGAAGGACTAAAGTCCGGGCTTTTGAAGGACTGAAGTCCTCACTACAAACCTCAAGATAGGTTCGTAGTAAGGACTAAAGTCCGGGCTTTGGGAGGACTGAAGTCCTCACTACAAACCTCAAGATAGGTTCGCAGTAAGAACTTTAGTCCTTAAGCGGTTAAAAATTCCAACTAGATAAGGTGAATGCTATGCTAAATTACTGGCGTTTAACTGCTGTGATGTCCGCCGTTATTATACAATTTGTCGCGGTCAGAAGTGCGATCGCCCAAGAACGCGAAGGATGCTTTCTAGTCAACTCAGCCGGAGAAGTGATTACCTTAAATGAGTTGTGTACGCCCCAAGACTCGGGAATTAAGCTGACAGGAGACGATGGGAAATTTATCGAAGACTACAAACGCCTAGCCAAAAACTACTCTCCCGACGCTACAAACGCTTTACTGCAAGGAATTCAAAGTAGCCCCGGTCAAAAAATTGCGGCTGCTAAAAGGATCTGTGCCCAAGCCAAGGCCGGACTTTCTCTCCCGGAAGTTAAATTAAGGGCGATCGGACAAGCTGCGAGTCTCGAAAATCCCACGGCAAAAGAAAGTTTTCTTGCCGATGCCGATATTATCACAACTCTTGCAGGCAATTATTATTGTCCAGAATTAGCCAGCAAGTAAGATTGTAAAATATTTAGAGACGCGGGATTGCCGCGTCTCTATTTGCAGTTAAAATATGATTAATATTCCTCTGGTCGCGCCACGACTCAGGAAATTACCCCGCATGAGATGAAACATTTAAAATCAAGTTCCGCTGATTTGCGGGATTTATTCAAGGATAGTATCACCGTTAAATACCTGGCGGAACCGCTAAAATCTGTGCCGGCGGGCGAAGATGCTGCTAAATTGCGATCGTGGATGGAAGCGCGCGATTTTGACGTGCTCGGAATCGAGGAAAACGGCACGGTTTGCGGCTATGTGGAAAAAGCGCACTTAATGACAGGTAAGTGCAGCGATTACCAGCAAATTTTCCACCCGTCGCAGCTAATCGCCGCCTCGACTCCGCTGATGGAATTGCTACCGCTGTTGCGAGAAAACCCGAGATTGTTTGTATTGGAAAGCAACCGCATCAACGGGATTGTCACCTGCGGCGATTTGCAAAAAGCACCGGTGCGGATGCTGCTGTTTGGGTTGGTGACGCTGCTGGAAATGAATTTATTGCGGATTGTGCGGATCTATTTTCCCCAAGATTCGTGGCAAAAGTTGCTGAAGGGCGATCGCATTTTAGCAGCAAAACATCTATGGGAATTGGGGCGATCGCGAAATGAGGCAATTGACTTAATCGATTACCTGCAATTCTGCGACAAGCGAGATTTAATCCTGACGAATGCCGAAATAGTCGATCGGCTGGGGATCAAATCCAAACGTTATGGAGAGCGTTTTTTGAAGTCAGCAGAAGCATTGAGAAACAAATTAGCACACGCCCAAGACTTAATCAACGGTTCTTCTTGGCCGGAAGTAATTCTTCTCGCCCAGGAAATAGAAGCTTTGTTGCAGCGCTGCGAAGAAATTGAAATTACTACACCCGCCGAATTACAATACAGTTCAGTTAACAATGTTTATCGCCCGGAGATCTCCGTAAATCCCCCTTAAGAAGGGGAATTTTCACAACATTTAATGAGTTCGATCTTAATTTCTTAGTCCGCGCACCATCCGGACATCGTTTGTGTAGACGCGATTTCAATCGTCGAGTTCGATATTTGATCTAGTTTTTAATTTTCAACTTCCTATTAGTATACTGAGGAACCCAACCTTGAGCACTGGTATAATACTGCACAGCTTTCAAGTAAAGCGAAGGAGTAAGATAAAACCAATGTTCAGTATTGGGAGGCACTTTAATATATTCTTCAGTTTGCAACATTAATTGTAGCTGAGAGCCGTTAGGATAAACAAACCCAAAAACACATTCCCCAGCTAAAACGTGCAGAACTTCGGCATCTGCGTGAGTGTGAGTGCGATCGCTTTGAGTCATCAGCGGGTAAATCTGCGGCGAACCGGGATGCAGCACTTTCAAGTCGCACCACTGACAGCCGCTGGCGCGCTTGAAGTATTCAAACTCGGTTTTAAATTCTGCCAGGATCTGCTGTTTTTCAGTTACACTGAGAATGTCTTGGAGTAGCAGTTCTTGAACCCCAGGATTTTTTTTCGTTGGTAGGCGATCGAGCTCTATATTGAAAACAGCCAGTTGGCTGGCGATCGCCCCGATATCCGTATATGTCCTACCGTCATCTAGTTGCAGAACAGCCATATTACACCACCTATTAATTTCGCTTTGAGGATAATTTAGTTTGCCGTTTCTATATACTGTTGTTACAGACTAAACTCCTGCTTGTTTTCCATAATAGCCGATCGCTAAAATTAGATCTTTTGCCTCCCAAACTCTCTCTTTGATATCACATTTTAACGAAAAATCATAAATTTTAACTTTTATTTAATAACCGTGAAAGTAGGGTGCGCACTGCGCACCTTACAAAACTTAATAACCTTGAAAGTAGGGTGCGCACTGCGCACCTTACAAAACTAACTTTTATTTAATAACCTTGAAAGTAGGGTGCGCACTGCGCACCTTACAAAACCGACAACTTTTAAACGAGCATTCCCGCAATACAAGCAGTCATAAAACAAGCCACAGAACCAGCAATCATCGCCCTGACGCCCAACCGAGCCAGATCGCTCTTGCGCGATGGCGCGATCGCACCAATCCCCCCAATTTGAATCCCGATAGAACCAATATTAGAAAAGCCGCACAAAGCATAAGTCGCAATAATTGCCGATCGTTCCGAAATCGCCTGTTGCTTCACCAATTCCATCAAATCCAAATAAGCAATAAACTCATTTAAAATCGTCTTCTTCCCCAAAATCACCCCAATTTTTCCGCAATCTGCCCAAGGCACGCCCATCAGCCAAGCCACCGGAGCCATCAAATAAGAAAAAAGCCCTTCCAGCGACAACCCAGGTAAACTAATCAGCCCGCCAAACCAACCCAAAAGTGCATTAAAAAATGCCAACAAACCCAAAAAAGCTATCAGCATTGCCGCCACATTTGCGGCTAACTTCAAACCGTCGCTAGCACCAGAAGCCGCAGCATCCACGGCATTAGCATAAACCCGTTCCACCTTAATTTCCACCTCGCCAGCAGTTAGGGACTTTTCTGTTTCTGGGTACAGCAATTTAGAAATAGCCAAAGCAGCAGGTGCCGACATCACCGACGCAGCAATTAAATGTTGAGGAGACACACCAAAAGAAATGTAAGCCGCCATAACTCCGCCAGCAATTGTCGCAAAACCCCCGGTCATTACAGCGTGCAGTTCCGAGAGAGTCATCGTCGCTACATAGGGTTTAATTAACAGTGGTGCTTCTGTTTGTCCGACAAAAATATTGGCAGCACAAGACAGAGTTTCTGCACCGGAAGTTTTCATGGTTTTAATCATCCCCCAAGCCACCGCCTGCACCACCCGCTGTAAAATACCGTAGTAATAAAGTAGGGTAATGAACGAAGAGAAAAAGATAATAGTCGGCAGCACTTTAAAAGCGATAAAGTGATCGGCAAATTTATCTCCAAATACGAACTTTGCCCCAGCATCAGAAAAATTGAGAAATTGAGTGACTAAATCTCCCAAAAATTTAAATAGCGCCAAACCAGGAGCAGTTTTGAGAATCAAAATTGCAAAAATTAGCTGCAAAGCAATTCCCCACAGTACGGGAGGCCACTTAACAGCGCGCCGATCGACTGAAAAGGCGTAGCACAAACCGACAAAAACCGCTAAGCCCAATACAGAAACAAGTCTTTCCATTTCAGATACATTCCGTTATAATAAAAGATTAAAGCTCAAAATTACGGCGCAGCCTAATTGCTGCTACTTTTATGCCTCTACCTATAGTTGCTATTATTGGACGCCCCAATGTAGGCAAATCGACGATCGTCAACCGTTTAGCCAACAGCCAAGACGCGATCGTCCACGACGAACCGGGAATCACGCGCGATCGCACGTACAGACCAGCATACTGGGGCGATCGCGAATATCAAATCGTAGACACAGGCGGGCTAGTATTCGACGACGAAACCGAATTTCTGCCATTAATCCGCGAACAAGCAATGGCCGCCCTCGCAGAAGCCAGCGCAGCCATTTTCGTAGTAGACGGAAAAACCGGACTCACCGGCGGCGACGAATCCATCGCCTCTTGGCTGCGGGTGCAAAAAGTCCCCGTCATTCTAGCCGTCAATAAATGCGAATCGGAAAACACAGGACTCACCCAAGCAGCAGATTTTTGGACATTGGGACTGGGAGAACCATACCCCATTTCCGGGATTCACGGTAACGGCACCGGCGAATTGCTAGACCAATTAATGACTTATCTTCCCACAGAAGTAGAGCCAGAAGTAGACGAAATAAAAGTAGCAATAATCGGTCGTCCCAACGTCGGAAAATCCAGTTTGCTAAACGCATTTCTCGGAGAAAACCGCGCCATAGTCAGCCCAATTTCCGGCACAACCCGCGACGCAATTGACACCATAGTAGAACGCAACGGCCAAACCTACCGCCTGATCGACACAGCCGGAATTCGCAAAAAGAAAAACGTCGAATACGGCGCCGAATTTTTCGGGATCAACCGCGCTTTCAAAGCCATCCGCCGCGCCGATGTCATACTGCTAGTAATCGATGCAATTGACGGCGTTACCGACCAAGATCAAAAATTAGCCGATCGCATCAGCCAAGAAGGTCGAGCCTGCATCATCGTCATCAACAAATGGGACGCCATAGAAAAAGACAACGACACTATCTACGAGTACGAAAAAACAGCAAGAACTAAACTGTATTTCCTCGACTGGGCAGAAATGATATTCGTCAGCGCCATGAGCGGACAGCGAGTTGAAAAAGTCATTGAATTAGTAGACAAAGCCTCCGACGAACACAAACGTCGCGTCGCTACCGCCGTCATCAACGAAGTCATAGAAGAAGCCACAACCTGGCACTCAGCGCCAGTTACCCGCCAAGGAAAACAAGGCAAAATTTATTACGGTACTCAAGTGCGATCGCAACCGCCAACAATTGCATTATTCGTCAACGATCCAAAACGATTCACCGAAAACTACCGCCGCTACATGGAAAGCCAATTCCGCAAACACCTCGGCTTTACAGGTACACCAATGCGGCTGCTTTGGAGAGGCAAAAAAGTGCGAGCCAGCGAAGTCAGCACAACCAACAGAGCACTGCGCGTGAAGTAATTCTAGACTTTAGATCAAAGAAAAAACGCAGTTTAATAATCAAAGCAAATTGCGTTTCTTTCTTTACTCTTCCTTCTTTCTCTTCCTTCGCGTCCTTCGCGTCTTCGCGGTTCAATAAATTAGACCTTTTGTATAAGTCATTTTTTGATACAGAAACCGCAGATATAAAGCAGACAAACACAGAGAAACGCAGATAATTTCCAGATAATTTGGGAATGAATGCAAGATGTCTATTGATATTATTAAAAATTTTAAATCGACAACATGGATTTATTGCGATCTCTCCCCATTGGACTTTACCTAGAACAACCCGTAACTTGGCTGCACAGGCTAGATTCCCGCGTTAAACTAGCCTGGTTGATGACATTTCTAATCGCGCCCATACTCGCCAATCCCATTTGGCGGTTGATGCTAGTAGTAATGTTAATCGTACTGACACTAAGCGCAGCCATTCCCTTCCGCGTCTGGAAACAGCAAATGGGGCTGCTGCTGCTATTCTGCCTTTTAGTATTTTGCCTCAGCGCGATCGCCCCCGACGCACTTCCCTCAGAACACCAGCCCCGCATCCCCGCCGACGAATTAACCTTTTCCCAACAGCCCGCAACCCTTCCACCCGCTCAAGATCCCAAACCCTGGTACAAACCTTTTAACTTAGGCTCAAAGTCTCCAACCCAAAATCCTAAAGTTCAAACCCAAAATAAACTCCCCCAACCCACAAACTACAGTTACGTTTTATTCAAAGGCGGCCCCGTTAAAATCACTCGCAAATCCTTAGATTTAGCTATCAACGTCAGCACCTTATTTTTCACAGTAATTTACAGCACCAACCTCTACCTCCTCACCACAGCCAGCGAAGAAATTACCGCCGCTATCGAAAACTTAATGCAGCCGCTGCGCCGCTTGCGCTGGCCTGTCACCGAAATTGCACTAACATTAACGTTATCTTTGCGGTTTATTCCCCTAGTATTGGAAGAAATACAAAATTTAGTGCGATCGGTCAGCACTAGAGCCATAAACTGGAAAAAACTCGGATTTCGCCGTGCTTCTCAAGTTTGGTTAATGATTGCTGAGAGGCTGTTAGAAAATTTGCTGTTACGAGCAGAACAAATGGCTAGTGCAATGACTGTTCGCGGCTTCACAAGTCCCGATCGACACCGTGTAGAATGGCATCAGTTGCACTTCAAAATCCGAGACTGGATCGCCCTCGGCTGCTTGCTCGCCCTCTGGAGCGCCCGCTTGGTTTGGGGTTGGGACAGCTAGGATTTTAGATTTTAGATTTTAGATTTTAGATTGATGGAATTTGAGATTGAAGAATTGGTTCGGGAGCATCAAGCGCAAGCTGTGCTGTTGTAGGGCGATCGTCCCCGCTCGCTTTCGGTTGTACAAGCAAGCAACACCGAACTCGCACGCATTAAAGCAAAACTGATACCAGTTTCAAACAAGAATGCAACTGTAGGTGGACTCCAAACCCATATCCAGTCAGTCATCCCCAATTCTAAAATCTAAAATCTAAAATCTAAAATCCTATGAGATGCTCGGGCGCGATCGTGCTGCTAAAGTAATGGATGCAAATATTTAGAGATCCAAGACCTTGAACATCTATCTTGGGACAGATATCGTATATGTTCCGCGCATTCAAGCTGCATTAGATCGGTTTGGCGATCGCTTCCTGGAAAAAGTTTACACCCCGGCCGAACAAAGAGACTGCGGACAACTAAATTCTCAAGACAGCAGCATTAAAGGTAAAATGAACCGAGTTTCCTGCAACCAACTAGCGGGGCGCTGGGCTGCCAAGGAAGCTGTTGTCAAGGCTCTAGGCACGGGATGGCGCGGAATACGGTATGCAGATGTGGAAATTCGGCGCTCCGAAAACGGTGTTCCTAACGTGCAACTGCACGGAACCGCCGCCACACGAGCCTCTGTTTGGGGAAATTGCCAGTGGCAGTTGAGCCTCAGTCACGATGGAGACTATAGCATGGCTACGGCGATCGCCTTTTGCACCCCGCGCGCGATCGAGCGAAACTAAAATCTAAATCTTTAATCTAATATCGATCGATTGTGAGCGTGAATGACTACCGAAACCTACCTGAACCATCCAAACTTTGGCCTCCTCTTCAGGGTATCCCAGGTTGAAGACAGCCAAGAATTATTTACCACCCTATATGCCCAGCGCCTATTTTTCTTAGTAACCAACGGCCCTGGCGGCCTCAGATTCGATCCCATCAGTCGCTCCGACGCTCGCCTCATGGTCGAAATTCGCCTGCGAACCCTCCGTCGCAGCGGTCAATATCAGGAGTACGACCAATTGCAGGCCATTCACAAGCGCACATTTCAATAGCAAAAATCGGTAATTGGCAATTGGTCATCGGTAATTGGTAACTTGGTAATTGATATCTGTCTTAATTGTCCTGCCCTCCACTCAAGAGCGCCCTGCACCCATGACCATTGCCTCTCGAATTAACAGCATTCGCCAACAGTTGCCGAAATCAGTGCGGTTAATTGCCGTTACCAAACAGGTACCGACTGATGCTATCCGCGAAGCCTACGACGCGGGCATCCGAGATTTTGGCGAGAGCAAGGTTCAAGAGACTGCCGAAAAACAAAGCCAACTGCAAGATTTGCCGGATATTAACTGGCACTTGATCGGCCACTTGCAAGCCAACAAAGCAGCAAAGGCCCTAGAGCATTTCCAGTGGATTCACTCTCTCGATAACTTAAAACTGGCTCAGCGGATTTCGCGCATAGCCGGCGAAATGTCCTGCTCCCCGCAAGTCTGCCTGCAAGTAAAAATATTGCCAGACCCCGACAAATACGGGTGGAGCGTCCCAGAACTGCTGACCCACCTGCCCGAACTCAACAAATGTCAGCATATCAAAATTCAAGGTTTGATGACAATACCTCCGATCGGATTAGATGACTCGCAAATCCTAGAATTGTTTAACAGCACCCGCGAACTTGCTGACAAAATCCAGCAGCAAAATTTGCCAAACATTCAAATGCAACAGCTCTCAATGGGGATGTCGGGAGATTATCATTTGGCAATTCAAGCAGGTGCTACTATGGTACGCGTCGGACAAACCTTATTTGGGTCTAGGAGGGGATAAAATTTTGAAATCTTCTGATAAGGACAAGTTAGGTTAAATATAGAGTAGTTAACGACCCGAGGCTAACCCGCAACGCGAGTATAGTCGGGGCAGTACAGTCGTAAAGGAGCGTGAACCATGAACATTGTGTCTAAGCTGCGAGATTTTATAGGCTTCAACAATGAGCCTGAATACGATTACGAGTACGACGAAACGGAAAGCGAGCGCTTTGGGAACGTCTACCAACCGCCTGAACCAAACGCCGCCGCCACTGCTGCTGCTACAGCAGCAGAAGAAGAACGCCGCCAAAATCGCAGAATGCGGGAGCGGTCAGTAGTAGGATCGACAGGTACGGATGTTGTTGCACCAAGCGGGGGAGTAGGATCGGTAATGAATAACGTGATTGGAATGCCTGGATCTATGAACGGGATTTCGGAAGTAGTAGTGATGGAGCCGCGCACTTTTGAAGAGATGCCGGCAGCAATTCGAGCGCTTAAAGAACGCAAATCTGTGGTTTTGAACCTGACGGTGATGGATCCAGACCAAGCGCAAAGAGCTGTGGACTTTGTGGCGGGCGGTACTTACGCCCTTGACGGTCATCAAGAGCGCATTGGCGAAAGCATTTTCTTGTTTACGCCTAGCTGCGTGCAAGTAAGAACTCAGTCTGGTGTGGTTCACGAAGTGCCCCCAGCTCAAGGACGCCCGCGCCCTGCTGCGGCTGCTCCTGCACCGACAGTCTGGCCGGCTGAACAAGCTCAATTGGCTCAGTAATCAGTTGACAGTTGACTGTTGACTGTTGACTGTTGACTGTTGGCAGTTGGCAGTTGGCAGTTGACTAATAACAATAGGACTAAAACAAAAAAAATGTCTGTTATCGGTAGTTGGTAAGGTGCGCAATGCGCACCCTACATATATAGTGTGTGCGTCGAGTACCGAACTAATAACCAGTAAGGTGCGCAGTAAGGTGCGCAATGCGCACCCTACATATATAGTGTGTGCGTCGAGTACCGAACTAATAACCAGTAAGGTGCGCATTGCGCACCCTACATATATAGTGTGTGCGTCGAGTACTAAGGTGCGCATTGCGCACCCTACATATATAGTGTGTGCGTCGAGTACCGAACTAATAACCAGTAAGGTGCGCATTGCGCACCTACATATATAGTGTGTGCGTCGAGTACCGAACTAATAACCAATAACAATAACCAATAACTAATAACCAATAACTAATAACTAATAACCAATAACTAATAACTAATAACCAATAACTAATAACTATGATAAAATTTGGTACGATCGGCGGCGGGGTAATGGGAGAAGCTCTCTTATCCCGCCTCATAGCACAAAAAGTTTATTTGCCATCAGAAATATTGGTGAGCGATCCGCAACCGCAACGGCGCGAATTTTTGACGGAAACCTACGGAATCGGAACAACAGCCAGCAATCTAGAAGTTGCTACCGCTACAGAAGTGCTGTTTTTGGCGATTAAACCGCAAATTTTTGAGAAAGTAGCTTTGGAATTGGCGGTGGCGACCGATCGCAAACAAGGAAATAATGGAGAAACAGCTAATTCTCAGCCATCCGCAGCGATCGTGTCAATTTTGGCCGGAGTTCCCCTCAGCAAGCTCGAAGCAGCCTTCCCGGGGCGCTCAGTGCTGCGGGTGATGCCAAATACTCCGGCTACGGTAGGCGCGGGAATGAGCGCGATCGCCCCGGGGAAACTCGTGCAACCGGCCCATTTAGAATTAGTCAAGCGGATGTTTCAGGCCGTGGGAGAAGTCGTAGAAGTGCCTGAAAGTATGCTGGATGCGGTGACTGGGCTTTCCGGTTCCGGGCCCGGTTATGTTGCGATTTTTATCGAAGCATTGACAGATGGCGGAGTTTGTGCTGGTTTGCCGCGGGCGATCGCCTCCCAATTAGCAATCCAAACAGTATTCGGTACAGCGAAGCTGTTGCAAGAAACAGGAATGCACCCAGCAGAATTGAAAGATCGAGTGACAAGTCCTGGCGGCACAACTATTGCCGGAATTGCTACCTTAGAAAGTAACGGCTTTCGATCGGCGCTGATCGAAGCAGTGAAAGCAGCTTGTTTGCGCTCTCAAGAATTAGGGAAATAACAGCAGAGAATTTAAATGGCTTATAGCGAATTCAGCCTAAAGTAACTTGTCAAGCAATTCGACTTAACTCTCCAGGAAAATCAAGATTTATTTGCTCATATACAGAAATCCTAAGTCATTTGTATAATTATTGTAGGGGCAAACCCCCCGTGGTTGCCGGCTTTGGCTGGGGTAGGCACTCTTGGCACTACCCCTACATATTTGTACTCCTGCAAGGATTGCTATATATGACTTTTATGAACTCAAAGCTATGAATTTTATGAAGTAAATTAATGAATATTATGAATTGACTTTGAGAGTAATTCATTTAATGATGTTGACATCGGATGAAATTATTAGCGAGCAAGGAGAAACTTGTGGTGTACATCCAAAGCTACGACATCATACAGGAAAGTTTTGGTGAAGAAGTATACTCTCAAATCAAAGTAGAGTGGCTATTTGGAGATCAATTACCTGATTTGGTAGAGATTTATATTGGATCAACAAAATCTCAGGTGAGAATTGTGAACTGTGAGAGGAGTGTTACACTTCTTGCACCTAGAAGGGAAATGGTTAAGGTTAGAGTCTGTCCTCGTTTAATATCTTCTCAAACAGATGGACATTATGTTTTTAAGGAGACCATGCCCTATAACCGGATGCAAGCGGAAGAGGTACATTGGGAAACCTTTTGCTTGACAGGTTATCTACGCACGTGTTGAAAAGATACCGATGAATTTCTGATCGGATGAAATTGAGGAGATCCTGATGAGCCAAAGTAATGATTACCAAGCCGAATTACAAATATGGCAGACCCACTTAGCAAATGCCCAATTGATAGGCGATCGCGATTTTGAAGCTACTGCATTCACAAATATTGGTGCTATTCATGCTTTCCTAAATCAATATCTCAGAGCCATTGAGTTTTATCATTTAGGACTCAATCTGTTCAGAGAGATGAGAGATAGGCGTCAGGAAGTCTGGGTATTGAACAACATCGGTACAGCCTATAAGAACCTTAATCAGTACGACAAAGCTGTAGAAGCTTACCAAAATGCGATTACTGTTTCTCAATTAGAAGGAACACTTATTCGAGAGGGTTGGGTATTAAAAAATCTTGGTCATACTTATCTCTCGATGTCTCAACATGATAAGGCGATTGAAGTTTTTCAGAAGGCAGTTATGGTCTTTCGGGTAACGAATAGTACAGAGGAAGAAGCTGATGTGCTGAAGCTTTTACAAGAAGTTCAATAGACATCTCCAATAACTCTTGTGGGGCGGGTATCTTGCCTGCCTTTTACAGGCAGCTCTTCCGACAACTTGGGGTATAATGTACCTATCGCTACATTATACTCCTCTGACTAGATATGGATTTTAATCTAGATAATTTATTGAATTTGCAGAATGTTACTGTTTTTGGTTATTCAAGAGAATTATAATTTATTATTTAAAATTTACACTTGATTAATGAATGTATTATCTGCTAAGCATTACTTATCACCTTAGCTACGAGAGAGCAGTAAGGAAGTTGTAATCGGAATTGAGATCAATCGCTAGCTGCTGTTTCCAATTTCTCCCCCAGTCTCGGTTCCGTACCGTTCAACAAACGCTGAATGTTGCTGCGATGCCGCACAATCACAAATACACCGCCCGCAAGTCCAAACAATACATAAGCCAGCGGCTGATGTAATGCAAACATCAATCCAGAAACGCTAATTGCTCCGATAATCGAGCTTAAAGAAACAATTCGCGACACCGCAAAAACTATTCCAAAAATCCCGAAAGTTCCCAAACCAACTGGCCAGTACAAACCGAGCAAAACTCCCAAACTTGTAGCGACAGATTTACCGCCGGTAAACCCCAGCCAGATAGATTTGCTGTGTCCCAAAACAGCACACAAACCTGCTAAAGTTGCCATCCAAGGGATGATTGTTGCAGTATTTTCTACACCGGCGGCGATCGCTAGCTGACTGGTAAAATCTAGAGAGTAGATGTAGCGGATCAGGACGATCGCACTTACGCCCTTCAACACATCAACCAGCAACACCGCCAACCCCGGCCCCTTTCCCAAAGTCCTGAGTACATTAGTCGCCCCCGTCGAACCAGAACCTACTTCCCGAATATCAATCCCCAGCATCCATTTACCGAAGGCATACCCAGTCGGAATCGAACCCAGCAAGTAAGCTGCGATTAACAATGCGCCATTTAAAACTATCCAGCTAGCCATATTTTGATTTGAGATTTGTTGTACTTTGAAAGTTTGTCACTGTTTCATACCTGGACGCAGAAACACTACTTGTAGGGTGCGCATTGCGCACCTTACTACCAGAAACACTACTTGTAGGGTGCGCATTGCGCACCTTACTACTACCAATTACCTATCATCAATTCCTATCAAATTCGGTTAATTTACACCTTAATTTCTTCAGTCCGCGCAGGCGGACTTTGTTTGTATAGCCGCGAATTCTATTCGCCGGGAATTCATGGTATTAAATAAAGCCTGATTTAATCTCAAAAATCCTTAGGACTCATCAAACTTTGCGGATCGGGAGCAAAGGCCAGCCACAGCGGAAATTGCAGCATCGACAAACTAATTAAATCCTCAGTTTCATCAATCAAAATTAACGGCAACTTGCCATCTCTCACCAGTCGATCGGCTTTTTGAGCCAAAGCCTCCGCAGACTCAAACATAATAATGCCACCTTCCGGGCCAAAATCGGTGCGAGTAATCCCCAAACAATCCTGCAAACCCCGGCGCCACTCTCCCAAACGTTCGGGACTGTTCGCCAGCACCAATGTCCGCACCCGTCCGCCGTAGACGCTTCTGAGTACAGAAATAATGGTTGAACTAATCAAGATATTTTGCAACCGCGAACCCATAGTCCGCAATGCGCCCCTTCCTCCTTGGGTGAAAAACCAGTTAGAAACTCGTTCCGCGTGGATGGGTTCAAAGGTGCGCCGGAGTTGCCAAGGCGGGCCGTAATAGTCGGGGAGAGTGCGATATTGGTCTAGGGTGCGGCGAATTTGTTTGGCTTGTTCTTGAAATCCTTGTTCGGCAAATCTGGGATTTACCGGGGAAGAGGATTGAGACTCCTCAACAGAGATTTGCTTGGAAGTTTCTTGCACCGGCGGCGTCATATCTAAGAGTTCGGCGGTAGCTGCTAAATCCTGCAAACTGCCGACTAGATAGTCTTTGAAACCTTGAACTCTGATTGCTAAATCTTGGGAAACTCCGGCGAAAGTAGTTCGCATTTCCTTTTGAATTCGATCGCGCCTGCGTTCGAGTTTTTCTACTTCAATTTGCAGCGCTTGTTTGCGATGATCTAGCTGTATCAAGCCGTCTTGTACCAAACGCCCGATCGATGCTTGAGCGGAGCCCAATGCTTCCTGCGCCTTAGCTTTGTCGGCTTCCAAGCTGGCAATTCTTGCGGTCAAATCTTGTTCTTGCTGCTGCAATGCTTTGACTCGCTCTGCCAAATTTTCGGTAACATTTTCTGGTACGGGCGTTACCGTTTCTGCGGTTGTTGTGGGCTGCGAGTCTGTTTCTGGCGAACTTTGCTCGATCGCACTTTCAGAATCGCCACCGTCTGTTTCTGGCTCTATTTGAGCGATATCGCCCGGTTCGTCCACCACAGGGGTAATTTGGGGATTTTCCTCGCCCCAGGGGTCTGTTTCGGGCAGAATTTGGGATGTGAGCTCGTTTTGGGCGATCGACAATTCCCGTATTTGAGATGGCAATTGGTTTTCCGTCTCATTCACGGGTAAAGTTGCTTCGCCGTCAGCGGCTGGTTGCGATCGCGGTTTTTGGGTGGGAAATTCGTCTGAATTCATGGGAAATTTATTCGGCGTGGGGCACAGAAGAAGTTAAAAATTAAAAATTAACAACTTGTTTGGTCTTGACGGGGACAGCGCTGTTCTAAGCAGGTCTGTAGCATTTTAGGATCGAACAGAACCGGCAGAAAGTGAATGCTGTTAATTTCTTTGAAGTAGAACAAAATCGGCACAGCGGGCCAAAATATCCGCCAATTTTGCCATTCTCGGAAAGGAAACTTGCGGATTAAGTTTTGCGATCGATAAATGTCCAAATCCGTTGGAGTAAACTGTAGTCGGATCGTGGCCGCTTGGTACATCAGAAACAAGCCGAACAGCGCCAGGGGCAAACTCACCCACTTCTGCACGAACAGCAGCGGTACAGCCGCCAGTACCAAGACGAGGGGAATCGCATAACTCGGGGCGAGTTCGATCGTATCTGTGGGCGCAGTCCCAGAGGTAGTTGTAGTCACGGGTTTAAATCAGGGGTAGATAAAGTAATGTTGCCAATTATTTATATTTTATCCGTTTCCTAGCTTACAGGCCTTTGAGCACGCTAGAGCCAGTACCCTGAAACATCAGCCAAGTCAGAAAAAAGTTAACAATAAAAATAGCCAGCAAAGAAGTTACCACCGCCGTGGTAGTAGATTGTCCCACGCCTTTGGCCCCGCCGGTAGTCGTCAAACCCCAGCTAGTGCCGATGACAGCAATCAAACCACCGAACGCAAAAGCCTTAATAGCAGCGCTGCAAATGTCCCACAGAGTCAGGAAATGGCGGACTGATTCTAAAAACACATTTTGAGAGATGCCGTACATTGTCGTCGCAATCAGCAGCCCGCCGGCGATGCCCGTGACGAGGGACAATATTGTCAGAATTGGCAGCATCAAGCAGCAAGCTAAAACGCGGGGAATTACTAAATAGTCGATCGGGTCTGTTCTGAGCATCAGCATGGCATCTATCTGCTCTGTGACTTGCATCGTGCCGATTTCCGCCGCAAAAGCCGAACCGACCCGTCCTGTCACGATTACGGCTGTTAACACCGGGCCGAGTTCGCGAGTCAAAGACAAAGCCAAAACCCCGCCGACAACATTGCCCGCACCCAGGTTAATAAACTCCCTCGCTACCTGAACCGTAAATACCATGCCGACAAAACCCGCTGTCAGCAAAGCAATCAGCAGCGATTCCGGGCCGACTGCTGCCATTTGATCTAGGGTGTTGCGGCGGTGAATTTTGCCTCTCAGCAAGTGCAGCATGACTTGGCCGCCCAATAAAATGGCTGCCAGTAACCGCTGACTCCACAAACTGAGGCTCGATGGTGTAGTTGTGCTCAAGGGACTTTGACTGTAGAACAACTGCAAAAATGAAATCTATCTACAAATCTTAAACAAGTTTCTTCTCTAAGATTTAAGATTTCTGACAGAATTGGCCACTGAGGGCGATCGCTGCCTATCGTAGAAAAGGACAAGTTTATTTTACTTGCACCTTTCGGCAGTTTAGCTGAATTTACTGACTGTTGTCACTAACCCCAGCCTGAAGGCATGGGGCTTGAAAGAGGAAGATTCACCGCCTTCTTAATTCAAGACTAAAACAGTGTCTAGCCTGCGTTTTTAAGACAAACTGAGCCATCTGGGAGTGGTATCCCACCAGACGTTAATAATGCCTCCCTAGTTTTTAACCTCTCCGATGTGCCAGTGGCGAAGGGAAATATATACCTAGAAATAGGACTTACCGTAAATGTTTGTACCTGTTGTCAACAGTGATAATAGACCGTTAATGCCGACTACCAACGCCCGTGCCAAGCGTTGGATTAAGTCGGGTAAGGCAACGTCATTCTGGAAAAAGGGAGTATTTTGCGTCCGACTAAATGCAGAACCTTCAAACCACAACTATCAGCCCATTGGGGTAGGAATCGATCCAGGTAGCAAGCGCGAAGGGTTTACCGTAAAATCCAAATCGCATACCTACTTAAACATCCAAACTCATGCCGTTGATTGGGTAAAATACCGAGTTGAAGTAAGGCGAAATATGCGACGCTCTCGTCGGTTTCGGAACACGCCATGCCGTCAAAGTCGAGCTAACAGGTTGGTTAACAAAAATAGAATTCCCCCATCTACTAAGTCGAGATGGCAGTGGAAGTTAAGGATAGTTAATTGGTTGGCGTTAATGTTTCCGTTATCAACATTTGTTGTGGAGGACATCAAAGTGCCAACCTGGAAAAACGGACGTAAGTGGAACGTATCGTTTAGTCCTTTGGAAGTGGGCAAGCACTGGTTTTACGACCAACTCAGAAAGATTGCCCATCTTGAAATTAGATCGGGAAACGATACTTACGAACTGCGTCAAGATTTAGGACTCAAGAAATCCAAACAGAAGCTATCAAACAAGTTTTCAGCACATTGTGTTGATTCTTGGGTATTAGCTAATTGGTACGCGGCAGGACATATTCAACCCGATAACTCATCGCTAATTGAGATTGTCCCCCTTGAATTTCATCGCAGACAACTCCATCGCTTGCAACATTCTATCGGTCATATTCGGAGTCGATATGGCGGAACTATGAGTGCGGGGTTTAAACGCGGTTCAATCGTTAAACACCCTAAACATGGGTTCTGTTACGTTGGAGGCTGGCAAGAGTCGCCAACAAAAAAAGACCCGTACCGAAAAAGAATTAGCTTGCACGAGTTAAAAACTGACAAGCGTTTAACTCAAAACACATCGCCTTGTGATTGTAAATTTTTGTCCTACAACTCGTGGCGTATTGCGAATTAAATTGTAAAGCCGTCCTAGAAGGACGGGGTTTCAAACCCATTTTTCTGATGAGCATATTTCCTAATTTTCTTCGCTCTTTACTGCTGACGGGCCTCTTGAGCTTTGTCGCTCCCTTATTGTTAATCGGCGCGGGATTGACTAGCTTTTCGTTAATCGCTCTTGTGCCTGCTCTGCAAGCAGTCGGTCGTTCTGGAGAAGACCAGATTTTGCAGTTCTTAGCCACTTTTGGCAGCGGCTGTCCTCTCCAGGGATTTTTGGTGATTGGTCTAGCTTTTGGTTTGGTGGGTGCTTTGTTTGATACCTACGCTGCTTATCAGCATTCCCGGTGGGGTTAATTGTGTTTCGATTTTATATCTGGGATTTGAGATTTTAGGTCGGTAATTCTCGATCGCATCTAAAATCTCAAATTTTTGGTTGCTGTGCATCGAATCGCGCCACCTCCAGCGAAAAATTCTCGATCGAAGTTCCTCCTCCTTTGATTCATCAGCCCTTGTTAATTCTCAAAGCTCAAAGCTCAAATCCTTTGGCTGCCTCAGCATTAACCATCGCAAATGTTCGGAAATGCGATCGGCAAATTCCAGAAAACCGAATCCCCCTGTTTCGGGATATTGAATATATTAGATACAGGTTGAATCAAGTGTTTCTCAACCTTTAGAAACAGAAGAGATTTGAGGTATCAATTATGGCACTTATTCGTTGGGAACCTTTGCGGGAAATGGACTCCTTGCAGCGAGAAATGAATCGGTTGTTTGATAGCTTGACGCCGACTACCGATCGCGCATCTAACGGTGTGGCTTTTGTACCCCCCGCCGAACTCGATGACACCCCCGAAGCCATCCACCTTAAGTTAGAAATTCCGGGCATGGAAGCTAAGGATTTGGACGTACAAGTAACCGCAGAAGCTGTTGCGATTAGTGGCGAAAGGCGATCGCAAACCAAGACCGAAGATAAAGGCATAACTCGCTCAGAGTTCCGCTACGGTTCCTTCCGCCGGGTAATTCCCCTACCCGCACGAGTTCAAAATGACAGCGTACAAGCTGAGTACAAAAATGGGGTTTTAAACCTGACTTTGCCTAAAGCGGAAGCGGAAAAGAACCGCGTAGTGAAAGTTGAACTCGGCTAATCAATAATTGTCGGCTAATTGCTGATAGGGCGTGCGGTGCGCGCCCTATTTGCTTTGGCGGGTCGGGCGGCAGATTCTCCAACCGTGCTAAACTAAAACCAGCAATGGTTGGTGAGGAAACTTGGCACTGCCGAATCAGGGAGTGGGAGAAAATGGAACTGCATCTGAGTTTGGAGACTTAACCGGGATGACTCGCGAACAAGTCGATGACTTTTTGCGCGGATTGGGTGCAGAAATCAGGCCGACTAAAGGTGGTTATCTTGAATACGAGTTTGCCGATCGTTCGCGAGTCAATATTCGTACTGATGGTGAAGTTATACGAACCCCAGCGCCTAGATACGGTTCAGATGGAAGAAAAATAAACAAAGGTTTACGTCTTGATAAAGACGGCAGCTTGGTCAAAACACGCGATGAGTTTGGCAACCAAATTCTGGGGACACACAATACGGGAGAAAAAGTGAGGGATTAATATGCCGGATGACTACAACTTGCTTAATTTAGGTGAACTGACATCCCTAGTAACCAATGTCAATGTCTCTTTCTGGGGAAATGAAATTGTATTTGAATGTATTTACGATCCTACAGGGGAGCGATTGCCTTATACTATCGTATTTCATGACTGCCGAGATATCAGTTGGGAGGTTTTCCATCCAGAAGATGTACAAGATCCAGAAGCTGATTTGATTGGCATTCATTTGGGGGAAGACGCGCACCGAAAAGCAGCTTTAATCCATACGGATATTTTTGAAATTTCAATTCTGTATGGCAGTTTCTGTATTCATAAGGGAGAAGACCTAAATTCTGAAATAACAAATTTAGCCACAGAGGTTTTAGTATCACAAGCAACCGCAGTCTTGTAGCAATTTAAAAGTATCGCGCCGTTAAAGTGCAAATCGGTTAGTAATTTTATGTGTAATATAACTATTATGAGGTTCGTAGTGAGGACTTCAGTCCGCAAAAAAAGAGAGGACTGAAGTCCTTACTACAAACCTGGTTAGAAAAGGTTAGTAGTGAGGACTTCAGTCCGCAAAAAA
>NZ_JAEQCI010000167.1:32753-48330 GCF_020738565.1 Microcoleus sp. PH2017_12_PCY_D_A
AAAAGAGAGGACTGAAGTCCTTACTACAAACCTGGTTAGAAAAGGTTAGTAGTGAGGACTTCAGTCCGCAAAAAAAGAGAGGACTGAAGTCCTTACTACGAACCTGGTTAGAAAAGGTTCGTAGTGAGGACTTCAGCCCGCAAAAAAGAGAGGACTGAAGTCCTCACTACGAACAAATTATCAATTTTTAAACAAATACAGTAGGTATTGTTGCCCGCATCAGTTTACGATACTTAATAGAACTTTTTTGCCAAATGAGGTAAGACAAAATGCCTGATATTGTTGATATTGCCGTAGGTGCGGGTTCGTTCCAAACCCTGGTAACGGCCGTGCAAGTAGCTAATTTAGTAGATGCGCTCAAAAGTCCGGGCCCTTTCACTGTCTTTGCACCTACTGACGATGCTTTTGCGAAATTGCCGCCGGGAACTATCACCACCCTAGTGCAGAACGTTCCCCAACTGAGCAGGATTTTGATGTTTCACGTCGTCTCCGGCAAGTTTATGAAGGCAGATTTGGCAAAACTCGGTTTTGTTACTTCCTTAGAAGGTTCGCCGATTAAAATTGATTGTTCAGACGGTTTTGAGGTGAAGAATGCTACTGTTGTCGCGGCCGATATCGAAGCTGACAACGGTGTCATCCACGTCATCGATAACGTGATTTTAATGGGGTAGTTTCTCCTTTAAACGTCGCTGCTGGAGCGAAGCTGGTGCCTTGCGGTGTTGCTTCGCTCCCGATCGCGCCAGTATTTTTTAGCAATTGAATGTAATATAAATATAAAAAAGTTGTCTTTTGGCGCGATGTATTTTAAAATGATTGTTTAAAAAAGTTTGATAATCAATAATTATAATATAAGGAAACCAGTGTGGTGAGCACTATGCAAATCCTAGCCGCCAGCCTCAAGGCCAAAGTCCGCCAGCGTACCTTGGAACTGCAAGTTCTCAACGAACTTACGGAAAATGTACAACTTGCTGCGGTTGCTGATGAAATTTGGTCTGCTTGTCTGGCACATCTCGGGCGCCTGATTCCTGCTTCTACGATCGCACTTTTAACTCTACCGGACGATCGCATCTACCTGCAACAGTTGCACCCGTTAACTGAATCGGTCAAATCTGAAATAGCAGCCTGCTTGCAAGCTACTCGCGCCCAATGGCTGGCCGGAAGTCGAGAATGGGCGTACAACATCGCTGGCGGGCCAATTGCTCAGTTTAACTCGGTGTTGATGGCACCGGCTAACCCGGATGACAGTGATGAATTGTTGGGAATATTCTTCATCGGTGCAGAGCAGGCAACTGCTTTTAATTTTGAACACCTTTGTTTGCTCCACACTGTCGCTCAAATCTGTGTTAAATCGTTAATTACTTTAGCAGCCAAACAGACGAATGTCAAGGGAAATGCTCAAAATAATTTTGCTCTAGATGCTCCAAGCCAAGAACTCTTGTTGCGGGCTTTAATGGACGGTGCGCCGGATAGAGTTTTTGCGAAAGATCGAAATTTTAGATACATTTTTGTCAATCAAAGTTTTGCTGCATATTTGGGGAAAAAGGTTGAAGAAATTATTGGCAAAGATGATATCGAATTAGGTTTCTGTGAACCAGCAGTATTTGGCGATCGCCACGGCTCAATTAGGGGCATCCGCGAGGACGATCGAGCCGTGCTGGGGGGGGAGACGGTTCGCAATCCCTACCAGGCGATCGCCTTTGCAGGTGGTAAACAGCACATCTTTGACACGCAAAAACTGCCCCTGCGCGATGCGGATGGCAATATATTTGCGATTTTGGGCATTTCTCGCGAGATTGCTCAATGGCAGGCGACAGATGAAGCCCGGAATCAAAGCCAAGCCAAACTGCAAAAAATTACTGCTAGCGTACCCGGTACAGTATATCAAGTTGACTTGCATCTAGATGGTTCGATAGCCTTCTCGTTTGTGAGCGCCGGCTGTCGAGAATTGTATGAAATAGAACCGGAGGCAGCTCAGCAGGATATTCGTGCAATTGTTGACATGATTCATCCCGAAGATAGAGATGATTTTCGGAACTCGGTAAGGCTGACTGCGGAAAATTTGCAGCCTTGGCGGTGGGAAGGTAGAATTATCACCCCCTCTGGAAAACTTAAATGGATTCAAGGGGCCGCGCAACCGGAAATGCAAGGCTCGGGAGAGATAGTTTATTATGGCTTGTTCACGGATATTAGCGATCGCAAACAAGCTGAGTTAAAACTGCAACTTTATCAAGAAATATTTTTAAAGTCCAATGATGCGATCGCCATTTTAGACCCGCAAGGCTATTATTTGGAAACAAATCAAGCTCACACGGCTTTGCTGGGTTACAGTGAATCAAAATTGTGGGGTAAAACTCCTGCAATTCATACGGGAGAAGAGACATTTGCATCGGTGCTGCAAATCTTGGTCGCAACAGGGAGTTACCGAGGCGAAATGACCTGTGTTAAGGATTTGCAAGGGGGAATCTTTGAGGTGGAACTTTCGGCTTTTGCGGTTCTCAATGATGCTGGGGAAGTAGTTTGTTACGTCAGCGTCAAAAGGGATATCACCGAACGCAAGCAAGCTGAGGAAAAATTCAAACTTTACCGAGAAATATTTTTAAACTCCAACGATGCGATGGTGATTATCGATGCTGATGGGTTTTTCCTGGAACAAAATCGCGCTCACCAATCGCTATTAGAATATACAGACGCCGAATTAGAAATAGAAACGCCGCCGCTGGTGGCGGGGGAACGCTTTTCTGCGATTTCCAAAAGTTTAGCGAAAACTGGAACTTTTCGGGGCGAAATTACTAACTTTACTAAAAAAGGTCGCACGCTGGCGATCGAGGTGGCGGCCTACTCTGTGATTAACAACAGCGGCGATATAATTTGTCACGTCTGCGTTAAGCGCGATATTACCGAACGGAAAAAAGGTGAAGAAGAACGACAAAAATTTGTTTCTCTGATTGAAAACAGCAGCGATTTTATCGGTATGGCTACTCTGGAAGGTCAAACGCTGTTTGTTAACGAAGCAGGTCAAAAAATGGTGGGGATTGAGGATATTTCGGAAGTGCTTGATACGGAGATATGGGATTATATAGGCGAAACTTTTAAAGAGGAATTTAGTCAAGATATTTTGCCAAGAATTATCAGTTACGGCCAGTGGCAAGGAGAAGGTCAAATGCAGCACTTGCGTACTGGAAAAAACATTGATGTGGTGATGAATGCTTTTCTGGTCAAGCACCCTCAAACGAGCGAACCACTGTGCTTTGCTGCGGTAATTCGCGATATTACAGAACGCAAGCAAGCTGAGAAAATGTTGCAGGAACAAGCTGAACAGGAACGGCTGGTTTCGGCGATCGCCCAGCGAGTGCGACAGTCTCTCAACCTCACTCAAACTCTGAGTACGGCCGTACAAGAAGTGCGACAATTGCTGGCAACTGACCGCACCGTAATTTATCGTTTTGATTCCGATGAAACAGGGATTGTTGTAGTCGAATCTGTAGGATCTGATTGGATACCGATGCTGGGCAGAAAACTTCAGGAAACATCTTTTGGGGAAAGTTATATATTGATGTATCGCGCTGGAAAAATTCAAGCAATTGAAGATATTGATACGGCTGATTTGAGCAAAATGCACCGCAATTTACTTGCTAGTTTGCAGGTAAGGGCTAATTTAGTTGTACCAATTTTTATCGGTGATGAAAGTCAGGAGTTGGCAATAGAAGATTCGCCGTCAACTTTCCCAATTGGGTCGCCGATAGGGAGTTTGGACAAGCGTCAAAATCGGTTGTGGGGGTTGCTGGTTGCCCATCAGTGCAGCGGGCCGCGCGCTTGGAGTGATTCTGAGGTGGATTTGCTGGGAAGGTTGAGCGTGCAGTTGGCGATCGCCATTCAGCAATCTACTCTGTTTGAGCAAGCGCAGCAAGCCCGAGAAGCCGCTCTGGAAGCGTCTCGAATGAAGTCACTATTTTTAGCAAATATGAGTCACGAAATCCGCACTCCGATGAATGGAGTGATGGGGATGACAGATTTGCTGCTGAAAACAAATCTTACTCCCGAACAGCTAGACTTTGTGCAGACGCTGAAACTCAGCGGCCAAAATTTGCTGTCCATCATTAACGATATTCTTGACCTTTCCAAACTGGAAGCTGGAGAAATGCGCTTAGAAACGATCGAATTTGACCTCAGTATCTGTCTGGATCAAGTGCTGGATTTGTTGGCAACTCCCGCACAAAATAAAGGTATAGAATTGGTGGCGCTGATTGATTCCGATGTGCCGCTGCAAATCAAAGGGGATGCAGCGCGACTCCGACAAATTCTCACTAATTTGATTAACAATGCGATTAAGTTCACGGAAGCTGGAGAAATAGTAATTGAGGTTTCCACTGGCAGGATTCCTGGAATATTGGCAGCTAGCGATGACCAGAAACAATTAGAGAGTATCCAACCGTTAAAACTCGGAAGCAATCGCTCGCTGTTCCTGCTGTTTAAGGTCACAGATACAGGGATTGGGATTGCTGCCGAAGACCAAAAAAAGCTGTTTCAATCTTTTACTCAAGTTGATGCTTCTACTACTAGAAAGTACGGTGGTACTGGTTTGGGTCTGGCTATTTCTAAGCAGTTGGTGGAGCTACTCGGGGGTAAAATTGGTGTGGAAAGTACCCCGGGTAAAGGCTCGATTTTTTGGTTTACTGTGCCGGCACTTAAGGAGAATTTAACTGCGGCTGGGACAGCGTGTGCAGTGAATTTGCAAACGGTGCTGGCGGGGCGGAAAATGTTAGTTGCTAGCGACAAGCCCACAGTGCGAAAAGTGCTGCTGAGAATGGCTGTTTTGTGGGGGATGGAAGTTGATGAGGTTGAGAATGGTTGGATGGCGATCGCATCTCTGTACAAAGCTGTCAGCATAAAATCCCCTTACGATATTGTTTTGGTTGATATTCAGTTGCCGGAAATGGTGGCGGGAAGTCTGGAACGTTTGATGATTGCTGAGTCGGCAATGCAGCAGACGCACTGGGTGGTGCTGACTTCCATGACTCAGATATCTGAGGCGAAACGTTTGGTAGATATCGGTTTTAGCGGCTATTTAACTAAGCCTGTTAAGGCTCACCGACTGTTTGATTGCTTGGTGAATGCGATCGCCCCGGGCGCAGTGGTTGACTCGCCGCTGCCAAATCCAACGGCAAATCGAGACTCCTCTATTGACAACCAGGAGTTAGCTAGCTTAAAGATTTTGTTAGTTGAAGATACTCCGATCAATCAAAAAGTTGGTCTGAATCAACTCAAAGTTTTGGGATGCGCGGCGGATGTGGCAAATAACGGCGCTGAGGCGCTATCGATGGTGGCTATCAAAAAGTATGACATTGTGCTGATGGACTGTCAGATGCCGGTTTTGGACGGTTACGAAGCTACCCGGGAATTGCGCCGCATGGAAGCGACAGGCGCTGCTGCTGGCAAGATGGAGCCCGATCGCAAGACGGTGGTGATTGCGATGACGGCAAATGCTTTGAAGGGCGATCGGGAAAAGTGTCTGGCGGCGGGCATGGATGATTATATTAGCAAACCTATTTCGATCGAAAAGTTAAAATCTGTACTAGAAAATTGGTCGGTACAGTTAAAAGTTGAAATTCCTCAGTTTAAGGGTGAGGAAGTCCAAAACTCTGCTTCGGATCTAGAATGCGTAGTTGATATGGCACGCTTGCACGAAATTGCGGGCACTGATTTAGATTTTGAGCGGGAAATATTGCAAGCTTTTGTGGTGGATACTAGCAGTTATTTAGAATCTGCTAAAAGTGCGATCGCCTCGGGAGATATGGAGACACTCGCCCGCCGCGCGCATCAAATTAAAGGTGTCAGCGCCACGGCGGCGGTGCGGTTAATGCCCCAGATGGCTGCTGAGCTTCAAAGGCTGGCCGAATCCAACGATTTGGAGGGGGCCACAAAAATCATCGCTGAATTAGAAATAATTCTGGCGGGAGTTCAAAAGTTGGCGGTCAGTCAGTGATAGGCTCCATTAAATAAAGGTATGTTGTTGCGCTTGAGCGCTCTTTCATATATAAAGAGCGCTTAAGCCAACATACCTACCCGATCGCCCCACGGCTCCTAGAAGCCCATGGAAGCGATCGCGTGTAAAGATTTTTAATTTTTTATCAAGATATTTATCTGTATGTAACGAGATTGGAAATTCTTATAACATCTTGTATGTTGTAGCTTTTGACACTACTATATTAAGTTATTGTGGTCAAATATAAAATAATCATTAAGCCGATGACAAGACGGCTACTTTTCGTCTATCGGCTTGAAACACTAAGACCAACCCATCGCCCAGCCAGCCCACTAAGTGCGTATTTACGCTCAACGAGGTTTTATGACTCCAGTCATGTTACGCCAACTCTGGTCATTAATTGAAACCACCCAAGCGACTCTGTTAGTTACTTTGGACGATGCCACCCTGGTACAGTGGCTGCTGAAACAGTTGAAGATGAACTCTGCGCTCAATGGCAACGAAACAGATTTGTTGAACGAGTACATCGAGTCTCGGCTGTCTCTAATCCGCGATTTAGCCGAGCAGCGCCTAGCACCAGAGCGGTTCTGAGCTCATTAAATCAAAATAGGATAAAGATTGTAGGCAAGATTGTAGGCAAGATCGATCGTCCGCAGCGGGCAAAAAAATAATAGGCGGTGAACCGGTACACTTGTCAGGGTGCGACACCGGGTTGAGAATGCTTAATTTGAAACAGTGGAGTGTTCTAGATTGCCGATCGCAACAGTTCTCGACACCGACAAGTTAGGATCGTTGAGAAAGTGTTCTACTGGTAAAATGTATGCGTAAATGGGGATGGATGTTGCTGGCAAGTGTGTTATTTGTGACACCGCTGGCATCTTGTAGGGATCGATCGGCACAAGTCGGCCAAACACCAGCCGCAAATACTACAGAAGGCAAATCGCAACAAGGCCCGAGCCGCATAGATACAATTGTCAGCCGCGGCAAATTGATTTGCGGCGTCAGCGGCGAACTGCCGGGTTTTAGCTTTGTAGACGAAAAGGGCAAATATTCCGGCTTGGATGTGGATGTTTGCAGGGCGATCGCGGCGGCTATATTTGACGATCCCGAAAAAGTAGAATACCGAAAGCTCAACGCCAAAGATAGGTTTACAGTTTTGCAGGCCGGAGAAATCGATATTCTCAGCCGAAATACCACCTACACGGCAAGCCGCGACAGCACTACCGGACTAGAATTTGCCCCGGTGATCTTTTATGACTCTCAAAGCATCATGGTCAAAAAAGACAGCGGCATCAAAAGTTTAAAAGATTTTGCTGGCAAATCGATCTGCGTGCAGACAGGTACGAGCACCGAACAAAATTTGTCCGACCAAATGCGAAAATTAGGAATTAAATACACTCCTGTGGTGTTTGAAGATGTGAATGCTACCTTTGCGACGTATCAAGAAGGTCGCTGTCAAGGCGTTACTGCCGATCGATCGCAACTCGTGTCGAAGCGCACAACTCTACCGACTCCCGAGAATAATGTTGTTTTGCCGATCGTGATGTCAAAAGAACCGCTAGCCCCAGCGGTGAAAAGCGGCGATCCTAAATGGTCGGATGCGGTGAGGTGGATCGTTTTTGCGGCGATTGAAGCGGAAGATTTGGGAATTAATTCTGGCAATGTAGACCAAACTGTCGCCAGCACTACAGACCCGAACGTCAAACGTTTGCTAGGAAAAGAAGGAGATTTAGGTAAAGGTTTCGGACTCCCGAACGATTACGCTCTTCGCATTGTTAAGAAAGTGGGAAATTACGGGGAAATGTACGATCGCAACCTCGGCCCAAAAAGTACACTTAAGTTAGACCGAGGTCAAAACAAACTCTGGAAAGATGGCGGTTTGCTGTACTCGCCGCCCTTCCGCTAATTTTTGTTAACTGTTAATTGTTGACTGTGAGTCGTAAGGTGCGCACTGCGCACCCTACAAGATATTTTAGACTTCGCGCTTACCCTACATAGTTAATTGTTGACTATGAGTCGTAAGGTGCGCACTTACAAGATATTTTAGACTTCGCGCTTACTCTACATAGTTAATTGTTGACTATGAGTCGTAGTGAGTCGTAAGGTGCGCACTGCGCACCCTACAAGATATTTTAGACTTCGCGCTTACCCTACATAGTTAATTGTTGACTGTGAGTCGTAAGGTGCGCACTGCGCACCCTACAAGATATTTTAGACTTCGCGCTTACCCTACATAATTAGTTCGATTTACATTAAACAATTATGAATCCAGAACCTCAACCGGGCAAATCTCAGAAATCATCCAAAATTAAAGATATATCAACACTGCTGCGGGACGATCGCTTCTGGAAAATAGCCGGACAGGCGATCGCCCTAATTTTGGTAATCACAGTCATCGCCATTCTTTGGGACAACCTCACCGCCAATTACGCGCAACTGGGGATTGCATTTGGATTTGACTTTCTCAATTCCCAAGCATCCTTCGACATCGGCGAAAGCGTGATTCCCTACAGTCCCGAAAACAGTTACATACAAGCTTATTTTGTCGGATTAATCAACACGCTGCGGGTAATGGGCTTGGGGATTGTTTTCTCAACAATTGCAGGTTTGACTGTAGGAATAGCCCGTCTTTCCGACAACTGGCTGCTTCGGAATTTAGCTGCATTGTATGTGGAGATTTTGAGGAATACGCCGTTATTGCTGCAATTATTTTTCTGGTATTTTGCAGTGTTCATTTCCCTGCCAAAACTGGAAGACAATCAACAGATGCGCGGCCCGATTTACTTGACAAATCGCGGTATTGCTGTACCTTGGCCTGCGCCTTTGCCAGGTTTTGAAATTTGGTTAATTTTGCTAACTGTGGGAGTTTTGGCGGCTGCGGGGCTGTGGATGTGGCGGGGGCGGGTGATGCTGGAAGAAGCGAAGCCGGGAAGACAGTTGTTTTGGGCTGGAGGTGCGATCGTCCTGAGTGCAATCTTAGCTTTCATTATCACCCAAAATCTGCCTTTCCGTCTCGATTTTCCGCGCCTGACACCAGCATTGCAACTCGAAGGAGGATTAAAATTAACTCCAGAATTTGCAGCCCTGGTAACAGGACTGAGCTTGTATACTGGCAGTTACATTGCAGAAATTGTCCGCGCCGGAATTCAGTCAGTCTCGCGAGGCCAGTGGGAAGCAGGAAAATCTTTGGGGCTGAAGTCTGGAACCCTGATGCGGATGGTAATTTTGCCGCAAGCTTTGCGGGTAATTGTGCCGCCGTTAACCAGTCAGTATCTGAATTTAGCGAAGAATTCAAGTTTAGCCGTGGCGGTGGCTTATCCCGACGTTTACTTTGTGGTGGGATCTCCGACGTTGAATCAGACCGGAAGGGCGATCGAAACAATGCTAATTATCATGGTAACATACCTAACAATTAGTTTGATAGTTTCTCTGTTCATGAATTGGTACAATCACACGGTACAAATCAAGGAAAGGTAAACGATGACAATTTGAAATTCCACAGTTAGGAGTAAAGGAGATTTTAAATGGCATACAGTGATTTTAGTTTGGCAAAAGTATCTAAAATATTTGAATTAAATATTTTAGATCGAATTAATATGTTCTCTGCCATATCAGAGTTAGAAAGCAGTAGTTTTTTAGAGGAAACTCTTCAATATAGTGTGCCGTTAGCTATTAGCAGTAATACTGAAAAATCTCGTTCCGAAATGATTATAGCACCTATCCTAATAGAACTTAGAAAACAGTTGAATTCTGAGATTAGCTTTTTTTCGGGAATAGATTTTACAGTCGATGCCGAAAAAGGATTAAATGGAAATTGCGATTTTATGATTAGTCGTTCTCCAGAATTATTAGTTCTTACCGCACCAGTGATGATCATTGTAGAAGCGAAAAAAGAAAATATTAATGGTGGCTTGGGACAGTGCGTAGCAGAAATGTTGGCAGCTAGAATATTTAATGAACGCGAAGGCAACCAGATTGCGACAATTTATGGATGTGTTACTAGCGGGACTAACTGGAGATTCTTAAGACTCAAAGAACAAGTAATTGAAATTGACCTGACAGAATATTACCTAATAGATGTCAATAAAATCTTGGGGATTTTAGCCAGTGCAATTAGAAATTAACAAATAACAACTAACAATTTATGGAAACAACCCCCGTACTGCCGCCTCCAGCCACCGAATCGCCCACCCCTTGGAATTGGGCGCGCAAAAACCTATTTAGTACCTGGTACAACAGCATTCTGACAGTAGTTTGCATAATTGTCGCCTTCCAAACAGTTAAAGGAATTATCGTTTGGGCAACTACAAAAGCTAAATGGCGCGTGTTAGAAGCCAACTTGCCGCTATTTTTTGTGGGCAGATTTCCCAGCGAATCCTACTGGCGGCTGTGGATAGTAGCAGCGATAATTGCCTTGTTGGGAGGTTTAACTTGGGGAAATATTCAGCGGGAAGAACGTCTTTGGAATCCGCCTACACTGATTTTACTCGGTGCTGCCGTTGTTGGTGCAGTCATTACGCCGATCGACCTTACCTCTCGCCTCTACCTCTTAGGAATTATTATCGCAGCCGCCGCCAGCTATGTCGCCGCGAGACACATCAACCCCAACCCCCCCCAACCCCCCCTTACTAAGGGGGGGCGAGGGGGGGTTAGCTGGATTCCCGGAATTTGGGCTATTTCTTTCCCGCTGATTCTGTGGCTAATTAAAGGCGGGTTGGGTTTGACAGAAGTCTCGACAAATGATTGGGGCGGTTTAGTGCTGACGCTGTTTTTAGCAATTATTAGCATTGTGCTTTCATTTCCCTTGGGAGTATTGCTAGCCCTCGGGAGACAAAGTTCTTTGCCAGTCGTCAAACTGCTTTCAACATTGTACATTGAAATAGTGCGCGGCTTGCCCTTAATTGGCATTTTGTTTTTAGGTCAAGTGATGCTGCAATTATTCTTGCCGCCCGAATATCCCAAATTAGATAGAGTGATTCGGGCGATCGCCGGATTAACATTATTTAGTGCAGCATACCTGGCGGAAAACGTGCGCGGAGGCTTGCAGGCCGTACCGAGAGGGCAAATAGAAGCAGCAAGGGCGATCGGGCTAAACACACCCCTACTGACCATTCTGATTGTACTACCTCAAGCACTGCGAACAGTCATTCCGGCGATCGGAGGTCAATTCATCGGATTATTCATGGACACATCCCTGCTCTCCCTATTCGGAATGTTAGAATTAATCGGCATATCCCGCGCAGTTTTAGCAAATCCATCCTACATCGGTAGATACGCCGAAGTTTACATATTTGTCGGCCTCATTTACTGGGTATTTTGCTACTCAATGTCCCTCGCCAGCCGCAAAATAGAGCGAAGTCTAGAAAAAAGTCATTAATCCGCAGTCTGTAGGGGCGGGTTCACCAACAAAATAGAACTCCCAATCCAAATATATATAAACCCGCCCCTCCCAACCCAAATATATATAAACCCCTCTCCGCTGAAGCAGTCAACAGTCATCAGACAATAATTATCCGTCATTATTTAAAGGACAAAACTATGCAAGATAAACTAACAGTTCCCGAAACAGTAATCGTCGCAGAAAACGTCCACAAATGGTACGGACAATTTCACGTACTGCGAGGCGTCAGCATGAACGTCAACCGGGGTGAAGTGGTCGTCGTGATGGGCCCTTCAGGCTCGGGTAAATCGACGTTTATTCGCACTTTCAACGCTTTAGAGGCATATCAACAGGGTAAAATCACGATCGACGGAATCGAACTTTCCCACGACTTGCGAAACATCGAGAAAATTCGCCAGGAAGTAGGAATGGTGTTTCAGCAATTCAACCTATTTCCCCACCTATCAGTCCTGCAAAACGTCATGCTAGCGCCCGTATGGGTGCGCCGCTGGCCGAAGAAAAAAGCCGAAGAAGTAGCGATGCAACTGTTAGAAAGAGTAGGAATTTTGTCCCAAGCCCAAAAATATCCCGGACAGTTATCTGGCGGACAGCAGCAGCGAGTTGCGATCGCACGTTCCCTAGCAATGCAGCCTAAAATCATGCTATTTGACGAACCGACATCAGCATTAGATCCGGAAATGGTGCGGGAAGTTTTAGATGTCATGCGAAATTTAGCTAAAACTGGAATTACAATGGTAGTAGTGACTCACGAAGTCGGATTTGCGCGCGAAGTTGCCGATCGCATTGTATTGATGGACGGCGGAGTTTTAGTAGAAGAAGCCGGGCCGGAAGAGTTTTTCCAGAATCCGAAGGAAGAACGCACGCGCAAGTTTCTCTCACAGATATTGTAAACTGAACTTACGTCATTATAGGTTTGTAGTGAGGACTTTAGTCCGCATCCAATCCGAAGACTAAACTCATTATTACAAACCAGAGAGTGAGCTTCGTAGTGAGGACTTTAGTCCGGATCCAATCCGAAGACTAAACTCATCATTAAAAACATTAATAGGTTCGTAGTGAGAACTTTAGTCCGCATAATATCAGAAGACTAAAGTCCGAACGATCGAACCGTTATTTGTGATTCATTCCCTTGACAGGTTCGTAGTGAGGACTTCAGTCCGCCTAAGATCAGAGGACTAAAGTCCGAACGATCGAACCATTATTTGTGATTGATTCGCTTGACCCAGATAACAGCGTTAGAATAGTAGATATAAGCCATAAAATCTCAAATTTATATGCCGTCCACAAAAACGCTGCCGCTGGTTAAAGATGCAGAACGCCTAGAAAGCCGCCTCAAAGAAATTCCGGCAGTTCCCGGTGTATACTTAATGCGCGACGAGAGCGATCGCATCCTGTACATCGGCAAGTCCAAAAAACTCCGAAACCGCGTCCGTTCCTACTTCCGCGAAAGCCAAAACCTCAGTCCCCGCATCGCGATGATGGTGCAGCAAGTGCGCGAAATCGAATTCATCGCCACCGACACAGAAGCCGAAGCTTTGGCCTTAGAAGCCAACCTCGTAAAACAGCACCAACCTCACTTTAATGTGCTCCTCAAAGATGATAAAAAATATCCTTATTTGTGCATAACTTGGTCGGAGAAATACCCGCGCATTTTCATCACCCGCAAACGCCGCGCCGGTAATGCCAAAGACCGCTACTACGGCCCCTACGTCGATACAGGGGCGCTGCGGAGTACGCTGCATTTAATTAAGCGGATTTTTCCCCTGAGACAGCGCCCTCAGCCTTTGTTTAAAGACCGTCCCTGCTTGAATTACGACATCGGGCGTTGCGTCGGCGTTTGTCAAGGATTAATGCCTGCGGAAGATTACCAAAAAATCATCCAAAAAGTGGCGATGATTTTCCAGGGAAGGACTCAAGAATTGCTGGATATTCTGGAACCGCAAATGGAACAAGCAGCCGAAGATTTGAACTTTGAAACAGCGGCGCGGATTCGCGATCAAATTAAGGGTTTGGAGTCTTTAGGTGCTGGTCAAAAAGTGTCTTTACCTAATGATACCGTTTCCAGGGATGCGATCGCCCTGGCAGCAGACACCCAGCACGCCTGCGTTCAATTGTTCCAGATTCGCGCCGGTCAATTAGTCGGCAGACTGGGCTTTATGGCAGAGATACCCCCCCAACCCCCCCTTACCAAGGGTGGGCAAGAATTATCTCAATCTTTGCAAAATGGGGAGCAAGAATTATCTCAATCTTTGCAAAATGGGGAGCAAGATTTATCTCAACTTTCTCTTTCCTCCCCTCCTTGGAAAGGGGGGGAACGAGGGGGGGTAGAAGCCGGGGCGATTTTGCAGCGAGTTTTGGAAGAACATTATCAAAATGTCGAATCCGTAGAAATTCCCACCGAAATTTCCGTGCAGTACGACTTACCGGAAGCGGAAATATTAGCAGATTGGTTGAGCAACCGCAAGGGGCGAAAAGTTACAATTTTGACGCCGCAGCGCCAAACTAAGGCGGAGTTAATTGAGATGGTGGAACGCAACGCTGAGTACGAATTGGCGAGAATGCAACGATTGAGCGATCGCAATTCTCAAGCCATGCAAGATTTAGCAGAAATTCTGGATTTGCCAGAAGTTCCGCACCGCATAGAAGGTTATGATATTTCTCACATTCAAGGTTCGGATGCGGTAGCTTCCCGCGTCGTATTTATCGACGGTTTGCCGGCGAATCAACACTACCGCCACTACAAAATCAAGAATCCTGAAATTAAATCCGGTCATTCTGACGACTTTGCTAGTTTAGCAGAAGTTATCGGCAGAAGATTCCGCAATAAGAAGGAAGAATCAAGTTCGGCAACGGATGGGGTAGCGGATTTAACGGATAAAAGAAAGGAAGATGAATTGAGTAATTTAGGAGAAGCGGAAGAAATCAGTAGTTTTTCTTCGGTTTCTCATACTATTTCTGACAAACCGGATTTGATTATGATAGATGGTGGCAAAGGTCAACTGTCAGCAGTTGTGGCTGTTTTGCGGGAGATGAATTTGTTAGATGAGTTGCGGGTTGTGAGTTTGGCGAAGCAGCGAGAGGAGATATTTTTGCCGGGGGAATCTTTGCCTGTGCCAACTAATTCTGAGCAACCGGGTGTACAATTACTGCGGCGGGTGCGGGATGAGGCGCACAGGTTTGCTGTGAGTTTTCACCGAGATCGAAGAAGTCAGAGAATGAAGCGATCGCGCCTTGATGAGATTCCCGGGTTGGGACACCACCGACAAAAACTACTGTTAGCGCATTTTCGGTCGATCGACTACCTGCGTTTAGCAACTCCCGAACAGTTGGCGGAAGTTTCTGGAATTGGCCCGCGTCTGGCGCAGCAAATTTACGATTATTTCCATCCGTAAAGCCTTTGTAGCGTGGGAGGGGGATTTGGGAGGCGATCTGGCTACAAGTCCCTATTCAACCACTTTCAGGGAGAACTTGAGAAATTTTGCACAGACCTATTGCAATTCTCAGAAGCTTGTGGTATGTTTAGTTTCTGTGTGTGCGCGGGCATAGTTTAGTGGTAAAACTTTAGCCTTCCAAGCTAACTATGCGGGTTCGATTCCCGCTGCCCGCTTACTACAATTAAGACCTCAAACCAACGCTAAATCAACGGTTTGAGGTTTTTTATTGGCGAAAATACGGCTGAATCAAGGGTTGGGTTGACTAGAATTGGATACAAATTGGATACAAATTGACTACCGATCGCCCTTGTTGACCCTAAATTGGATACAAATTGGATACAAAATTGTATCCAATTTTGAGACGCTCTAGACCTGTACTCAGTCCAAGTCATCCACGTCTCCCAGTATTTCCAGCACAGTTTCCATATCAGCCATGTCCGCCCTCGTTTTTTTGCGCCGCGCTTTCAACTGGTTGAGCAGGTCGGCCGGCTCTGGGAATTCTGCCACGGTCGGAGCTGAGTTTTTATTTCCCCCCCGATCGCGTCGCACTTCCTTGAGTTCTTGCTCCAGCATCTGAACCTTCAGCACCAAATCGCCGTTGCGCTCATGTAACTGATTCAGTTCTGCATCCCATTCTGTAAGTTGCTTGTTGGCTGTTTTCAACCCACATTCCGCAGATGTGGGTCGGATTTTTTTATCAGTTGTGAAAACTTGGAAGCCAAACGCTTTTGGGCTGAAATTATGCAGTGTTAGCCTTAC
>NZ_JAEQCI010000168.1:0-9292 GCF_020738565.1 Microcoleus sp. PH2017_12_PCY_D_A
GTTTGTGCATCATTACAATGCTAATTTACAACTCTAAATGCCTACTTTTCTTTGACGTGAGTTTTATTCTCTCGATCCTTTCCTTCAGGGCACTACCGATTTTGCGATTGTCGCCTGCGGTTGGTTTCATTACTGCAAGCGATTTCGATCTAGGTGGGCGATCGGCTGCGGTGGGTTTCATTGCCGCAAGTGGTTTCGACGCACCTAGGGCGATCGGTGAAACCCTGATTCTTTCGTTGAGGTGCGTCGATTGTCTTTGTAGTCTGGGGTTGAGTGTTTTCAATCCTATGCTTGTTGAAGATGACCCCCCATCTATTGAGAGTAAAAAAACAGTGCGTCGATTTGGCGTCTGGAACGCTTTCTGGGTAAGGGTTTGTAGCCGAACTCTTTCCCAAACACCTCCCCCGCAAGGGGATTGAAACAATTTGAATTGCCACGGTTTAAAACCTCTGTGAACTAATTGCTTTCCCAAACAACTCCCCCGCAAGGGGATTGAAACTCTTGTTCCGGCAAAACCGGTGGAACTGTAGCAGTCCTTTCCCAAACAACTCCCCCGCAAGGGGATTAAAACACCAGAAGGTAAAACATACTTGACCGAACCGAGATTGACTTTCCCAAACAACTCCCCCGCAAGGGGATTGAAACCTTACTTGATCTCCAGTAAATGCCGATATCACAATCCTTTCCCAAACAACTCCCCCGCAAGGGGATTGAAACCATTTTATATTTGTGTTTGTTGGTGGTTTCGCCTTCGCATAACTTTCCCAAACAACTCCCCCGCAAGGGGATTGAAACATTTGGCTTGCCTTGTTCAATGGATTGCCCAACCCTTTCCCAAACAACTCCCCCGCAAGGGGATTGAAACTCTATAGCATTCGCCACTAATCCGTGATGCTAAGTGGTAGGCTTTCCCAAACAACTCCCCCGCAAGGGGATTGAAACGGGGTATTCCCACCTTTTCCCGGTGTTGGACTTGAGTTTGCTTTCCCAAACAACTCCCCCGCAAGGGGATTGAAACTTACTGTAGAATCGTAGGTTGTATCAAATTCTGTTTTACTTTCCCAAACAACTCCCCCGCAAGGGGATTGAAACTCTTTGCTCTTTGATACCGCCTCTTTCGCAGTCTGACCTTTCCCAAACAACTCCCCCGCAAGGGGATTGAAACTCGGGGTAGGCTTGTGCCGTGTCGTATAAATTTGACTTTCCCAAACAACTCCCCCGCAAGGGGATTGAAACGGACGCTGGGGGTCCTTCCCAGCAATCTGAGGAGCAGAACTTTCCCAAACAACTCCCCCGCAAGGGGATTGAAACTCAAATTCCTTGAAGCAAATTTCAACTCTTAAGCTTTCCCAAACAACTCCCCCGCAAGGGGATTGAAACTTTTATTTTAGCCAACAGACCATTCAAGTCCATATAACTTTCCCAAACAACTCCCCCGCAAGGGGATTGAAACACTATTGGCAACGGCAAGCGTTACACCAAGCACAGCCTTTCCCAAACAACTCCCCCGCAAGGGGATTGAAACTTCAGAGCCTCCACCACAAAGCGAACCTACACTTTCCCAAACAACTCCCCCGCAAGGGGATTGAAATATTAAACTATTAAAAGCTTTTAAAGCATACTTGCTCTTTCCCACAAAACTTTATCAAATCATTTCCCCGTCAGGGGATTAAAATAGGAATTTAGGGCGGTGGATTGCAGGCATGGATTCAGCTTGACCCGAAAGACCGCCAGGGACTCAAGTCCCTGTCTAATAGCGAAAGTCCTCTTCAGAGGACTGAAAAGCACTTATGATTTGAGTTACTTCAGTTTGCATTCATCGCCACACAAGGAATTTTTTTTAGGAACTCATCAGCAATACTTCGGACAGTTTTAGATCCGATCGAGTGTCCGAAACCCTTACTGGCTATATAGTAGGCTATTTTTTTAAGGTTTAAGTAAGCGCCCTAAGTTTCCTAAAATGCGTTAAAAATGGCAGGGTTTCCTCGCCATCGGCTTGCATGAGCGTTAAAAAACTGTCCGAAGTATTGATCAGTCCTCTTCAGAGGACTTACACTATTAGGCAGGGGTTTAAACCCCTGCTGGACTGTAGGTTTTACGCGCTTGTTAATATCAATGACCTTTGCTTCGATCGCACTTCAATGCAACTCACCCACCGCTAACCCACCCTACCAAAAACTACGAAGCTCGCAACAACCGACGTATTTCCAGCTTATAAGCCGCATTATTCAAACCTTCACCGCTAGCCAAATCCGGATCTATAGCCTGGGAAATCGCAGCAATTCGATCGCTAGTCGCCGGGTGAGTGCTCAAAATACTTGGTGGAGAAGGCTTATTTAGCAACTTCTTCATAAAATCAACCATCCCAGATTGAGCGTAGCCCGATCGCCCCATAGTTTGCAAACCCAACTGATCCGCCTCATACTCAGCTTGACGGCTGTGCGGGCGGCGCAAAGCCAACTCCACCCCTATCTGCACCGCCCGAGAACCATCCAGCCCAGCCGCCGAAGCAACACCAGATGCGATCGCCATTTGACGCATTTGCTTAATAGAATGGCGAGCACTAATATGCCCGATTTCGTGCGCGATGACGCTTGCTAACTCCGCCTCATTATCCGCCGCCGCCATCAAACCCTTATTCACATAAACAAAACCGCCCATCGTCGCAAAAGCATTAATATTGTCGTCGTCAATCACCTGAAAAGTATAAGGAATATCCGGGCGATCGCTTTCTTGGGCCAGCCGCTGACCGATGCGGTTGATGTATGCTGTAGTAGCCCGATCGCGATCGATCCTAAACTCCCTACTCGTCAACTGCTGATTGATTTGTCGGCCAACCGTCACCTCCTGGCGATCGGACATATTCGACAATTGAATAACTTGAATCCCCCGGAAAATCAGTTCCGGCAAAGAAAATGCTTGAGTCGGTTGTGGGGAAATCACGCAGATACCCGCAGCCACAATCACCGACAAAAATAGATAAATTCCCCCGCCACAACTGCGCCGACAAGTCAACCAAAAACTTTTTAACATGATTTATACGCCCTAAAAGAAGTCAGTAGTCATTAGTCAGTAGTCATTAGTCAGTAGTCATTAGTCATCAGGAAGAAGGAGATAAGACTGCGGTTGAAACCGCATCTACAAAAACAAATTCCCTCTCTAAGAGACCGAAGAGAATAATGTAATTTTAACCCTCCGTTCTTCAACCTGCGGAGGCAGGTTTTGTCTTTATCGACGCGGTTTCAACCGCCCGGTATTCTTTTTTTAGGAAAAACTCAAAAAGTCACTAAACCCGCAGACGAAATATAACGCTGCTTAGTTGCTATTTTAACTTGTTGCCAATTTTTAACCACTCTCCCCATCTCCCGACTCTCCAAGTCCTGCGGATTTTGGGCGATCGTTGTGGTAATATCTTTTGGCTTGTACAGATACTCCTGTCGCTCTGCGTTTATAGGCGATTTATGAAAATTTTAGATTCTCAAGGCCGGTTGTTCGGCAAACTCAGCATTCTAGACATAGGTGCAGCAATGATTGTGCTGCTAGTTGCAGTCGGCATCTTCTTCTTTCCCGGTACTTCCGGCGGTTCCGTCGCCCAAGTCGGCGGCGCTGGCGTCAAAACCGTAGAAATGGACGCAATTGCGATCGGACTCAAAGGCACAAACTTTCAAGAGTTGTTCAAAGCCGGCGATAAAATCAACGTAGTAATTCGCAACCAGCCCTCCGGTCAGATTACAATCAAAGAGGTAAAAACCATAACTAGAACCCTCGCAGTTCCTCAGCCCAACGGCACATTAAAAGCTGTCCCAGATCCTAGAGAAGAAGAATCTTTCAGTAGAAATATGAGATTTACTCTAGAGGGGAAAGGTCAAATTACTGAAAACGGCCCGGTTTTAGGAAATATGAAAGTCAAAATCGGAACTACTCTCGAACTTGAAGGCAAAAAATACATTTTCAACGCTAGCGTCATTGACGTGCGAGTTAAAGAATAGTTAGTTAACAGTTAAATAGGTACGTAGTTGGGCTTGGGCCCTCTTTCTCTATAAGTGTAAAGGAGGCTCAAGCCCAACTACGTACCTTGACATCGGTCAAATCCGTTACAGAATTGGTTGCCGAACTTCTTTACTCTTAAGAAAACAACCTTAAATACTGCCGAATTAAACCAATAGTGACAGCCGGAACTTCCAACTGCGGAGTCAAACCCACATTTTCCAGAGTTTGAAAAACCTTAATTGCTTCCGGATTGAGATTAGCCAACCGCTGGCCAATCTCGGGGCTAGTAAACTGAGATTTTTCACCCCAAATAATCGCAGTCGGGGTTGTTAGCTGAGTGATATAAAGTGACAAATCAAAACACAAATCTCCCCGCACAAAAGACAAGGCTGCATATTCTGCATTTGGTTCTAAAGCAGATTGCAGATAAGCATCGACAATTTCTTGGTACACTCGACGGGAATCAGCAAATTGGCGCTCTTCTAAAAAGCTGCGAATCCCACCGTCGGTGGCGATGCCGGTACTGTACAGCAAGCGGTCTAAAATTGGCGTATTGACAAGCTTAGCGAAGAAACTGCTGCCGTAATCTTGTCCGAAGTCGGACAAACCGCTGGGAATCGTCAAAATCAGCGATTTGAACAGATCCGGGCGGGCGATCGCAGCTCGAATGGCGATCGCCCCAGTCAGCGAAGAAGCTATCACATCCGTAGGACTTCCGCAAGTTTTTTCTATAAATTGGATCGTAGATGTGATATAATCTTCAACCTGATAATTTTTTTGCGGATGTTCCGATCGCCCCCAACCGATTAAATCCGGTGCTAAGACTCGATATTCCGCTGCAAAAGCCGGATAAACTTTCGACCATTCGTAGGCACTCGACCCGCCCCCAAAACCGTGAAAAAATACCAAATTCGGTAGATTTTCCGAATTTGAGTTCGGCAATCCGATCCAAGGCATTTTTTCAGCAGTGTAATATACCATTCTGCCGAGAGAAGTAACTATCGATCGCTGACCGAAGCCGAGAGGAACAAGCATAAATAAGCCTCAATCGCTGTGAGATTGTAGAGTTTCGCGCGCCGCCCGGTCTTTATTTAAAAAGATTGCAAAGCTGGCGTGGTTTTTGTAAAGATTCAGTATTGATTTCTATCTATTTTAGTATAAGTCAAACCTGAAACTACAGACAGCAACTAAGTTTTGTGATTTGCGCGCTGCCGCTGTGCAGTTATCCTCACCCTTGCAAACTACTCGCGATCGGAGATAATAACAAATGATGGGTAAGACCCCTCAACACAATAAAGTCGGTTCGCCGACCCCGAAAGCAGGCACTCGGAAAGCAGGAGTATTAGATATCCCTTATAAGCACGGCAGGTTTACAGCCGAGAGCCAATGACGAATAATTAATCACCATATTTTACGGAGCAGTGGCTTTTAACGTCGAAGGTTTCTGTTGAAAGGCGGGCGATGGGTTTTCGATACTTCTGATTGCAGAGAATGAAATCACCAGTCTCGCCGTTATCAATTCCAACACACAATAAACAACTAATATCAGGGAGGTTCAAAAAAATGCAACTGCTTAGGAAACGGGATCGCGAGGGTTTTATGGTTGATGCAAAAAGTCTTCTAGCTGACGGGTTTGCAGAGTTTGATACTGCCTGTCGAAGTATGGATTCAAACGGCAAACAGACCTTTGTCGCTACTCCAGAACGATCGGGTTCAGGGTTAGATGTGCGATCGCGCGTTAGCGCACCGGGAATGGTTCGCCTAGCTTTAGAAGAATTGAAATGCTTTGAAGTAGTAGAAAACCAGTTTGCCCATTGGGGAGTGACTTTTAGCAATGCCGTCGCCATCCAACCTTCAAACCCAGCATTCCTCACGGTTTCTGGCTCAACAGTGTTAATGGGCGCTCCAAAAAGCGGACTGATAGAAGTAAGTTTCAAGTATCCAGTTCGCAGCGTAGCAGGACTTGTCACCAGTTCGCGGCGAACGGTTTTATCTGCTTGCGACATCGACGGCAACCCGATCGTTCAAGATGAAATGCCAGCACCAAATCTGGCAGGGTCTAATTCTCCGATCGCCCCTAACACACCCCTGCGCGTCAAAGCCCCGAATATTCATCGCATTACATTTTACGCTTTTGACGGTCAGCTAATAGTCGATGACTTTATTTTTGGTTTCTAAAACAATGCCATAAGTATCGTCCCAAGTCTGCAAACCTTCAAGAAGGGCATTGCGGACTAGAGCTTCGGGTTCCTGACTCAACATCAGGCGAAAGCACTCAGCAGCCAGGGAACGGGCGCTCCAACTTTTGACAGAAGTCACGCGGTTAAACCCACCCCGATTCATCAAATCGGTCATTTGCCGCACTGCAATCAAACGCTTCACAGGGTCAGCATCAGTCAAATCTCCCAAGATCCGATCGAGCGCTGCTTCATCTTTTGAGGCTCCCACACTCAGCGCTTGGCGCAGCAACAGCCCTGCCATCGCGATCGTGCCAAAATTTTGCAAAATCAGGCTCAAAGCTACCCAGTGGCTATCGGAGTCCGCCCAAATGGCCAAACTCATGTAAGCGCCCAAGGTAGCAATCCCGCCGGCGCCCACGGCTAAAACCAACCGGCGGTTCGGGCCCTCCCAAAATTCCTCGGCTTTCGATCGCAGCAATTGCCATTCCCCGGACTGCCCTCGGTAAACCAGCATCATCGCTGCGATTCCCAGCCCTGTGGAAAGCAATAACTGACTGTTCCACCATCCCCAAACTGCTGCTAGGGTGAAAGCCGCCAGCCCACCTTTCGATCGGCTCAAACGCGCTAGCAGCCACTTGAGAAAGGCGCTAGAAACCACAGGCGATCGAGCTCTATTGGTCTTCCCATCAACCGAACGGCGTTTTTTTTCGGTTCTCTCTGGGGTTTCCTGCGGGCGATCGTCTAGATTGCTAAATGTCCTCAAAGCTCCAGCATCAGTCATTTCCAAGGACAGGTCGATGGATGGTCGCTGACCGAGTTCCCAAGTGCGATCGGATTCTTTCGCTACCGTTTGATTCAGCTTGGCTGTAGTTTTTTTTAATTGATTCATACTTACTTTTTTCACAAATAACTTAAAGTTATTCAGGCGTCTTTTGCACAGATTTTGTTTTTTTCAAAACAAGAGTATGAGATTTTATAATACCAGAAATTCCAACTTTTGGTGAGTGCCACAAATGAGTCAATTTCCGAGAAATCATTACTCGCAAAAGAGTGATTGAAGATAGCTTGGAAAAGCACAACAGGTAGCGCGCGAATATTTTTGATTCAATCTTGAGTTCAAAGGCGATCGGAGTTGGGTGCCGGCAAAAGAAACAAAAATTAAAAAATCATAAAATTTCTGGTATTTTGATTGCTGGAATTTGCCCTCCGAGAACCTCGCGACGAAAATATAGCCTTTTGTTAAGAGTTTGGGAGTTCGCTATGCCCGGTGTCATACCATTTTCGATTTTAGATTAAATAATTGAAAAATTGGGAATAACTGACTGCGATCGCGGTTGGGATCGCGGGCATACAGTTGAGGAATGCTACTGCGATTCATCAAATAATACTTTTTGGATGCTGTGCCCGGCACCTAGGGCTGTCCGTCCAGCTAGCTTTCAGGCTGTGAACAGTTTCAAACCAGCCTCATTTGCTAAGATTTTTGAACAAAATGTCGATCGCCCGGACAAACAAGAACAAAAGTTGAGTAGGGGTCGATCGTTACCAACAAACAGATGCCTTGCCATCAGCTATAATTTTTTCAGGTAGGACATTAAGTTGCCACGACCGAATCCCATTCCTCGGCAGAACCTCGATCGAGTACGACCGCACAGGATTTCCTGTTTATTTTAGGGAGCGATCGCGAACAGCAGTGCCTCATGGTTGGGGCAGGGGTTTGATGGGTCGATCGTCTCAAGTCGGTTAAAATTAGCTGTAATTATTGTAGGGGCCCGCAGTCACGCTCGATCGGCAATATCTGCCAAATATGGGCGCAAACGCGCCCCCGTATTAGATATTACGGTCGATCGACCTGAGTAGATATCAAGCAGCAGCCCCAACAACCGACCGCGCTAGCGCGATTGGGAAGTGCACACACCCGAAAACAGTGGCTACCAGATCGGAATCAGGTAAAACTGCTGACTCAAAGTGTGTCTGCGGAGGTTACGCTAGTGACAAGAGAAAAAGAATAGTTACGATCGAGACTTTATCAGTCTACCTTGTAATTTATTCCTCATTTGTCAAGCCCAACAGTTTTGCATTTTGTCAGAAGCGAGACTCTTGGCACTTCCAACAAGTGGAAACTAGACCGTCAAAAAGCTTGGGTTTGATGGAAAACCCCTTACCAAAGAAATGGGTTTAAAGCCCCGTCCTTATAGGACGGCTTTAATTATCTCTAAATTTTGCTAATTTTATCAGCAAAACCTAGTATGTATGATAGAACAAGTAAACAACAGAAAAAAATGAAAGCAAGGTATCGGTACAGATTCTACCCAACCGACCAACAAAAACAGAGCGCTTCTCAGTTGTTTGGTTGCCTTCGCGTAGTCTGGAATGATGCTCTTGCACTGTGCAAACAGTCTGAGAAAAAGCTCAAATCGGCAGCAATTCAGAAAGTAGTAATAACTGGGGCAAAACAGACTGAAGAAAGAGCTTGGTTAAGTGGAGTTTCGGCAATCCCACTACAACAGTCTGTAGCCGATCTGGAAACAGCTTTCAAGAACTTCTTCGACTCCTGTAAAGGTAAAAGAAAAGGGCGTAAAGTCGGCTATTCCAAGTTCAAAAAACGCACAAACAGTCAGTCGGCAAGGCTAACCCGTGGTGGTTTTTCCTTAAAAGATAATGGCGGTGTTTATATAGCCAAGATTGGAATCGTCAACCCTATATGGTCTAGGGCGTTACCATCTGAACCTAGCTCGGTCACAATAATTAAGGATTGCGCTAATCGCTATTTCCTGAGTTTTGTTGTAGAGATTGAACCCGTTCGAGTCGATGCTAAAAACCACAGCATCGGCATCGATTTGGGAATCAAAACTTTCGCGCTCGACGAGCAATGGAGAGAAAGTCAAAGTCCTAGCTATAAAAAGCTAGACCGAAAAATCCGCAAACTTCAAAAAAAGTTAGCCCGCCAGCAAAAAGATTCCAAAGGCAGGAATAGAAACCGCGTTCGGATTGCTAAATTGCACAACCAAATTGCCGACAGCCGCAAAGATTTTCTGCACAAATTGTCAACCAAAATAGTCAAGGAAAACCAAGTAATTGTTTTGGAAGACTTGAACCTGTCGGGCATGGTCAAAAACCGCAAG